>JAICLG010000285.1 GCA_025927515.1 Hyphomicrobium sp. | reverse complement strand
GGCCAGTTCTTCTTCGGCACCGCGGCCCACCAGTATCCGATTGCCTCGTGTTGGACGAGCGCTCCCGCCTGGCTGACCTCCCCGACCCATTGCGGGCGAGTTGCGAGCCAGAAAAATCCCTTGGCGCGAATAACGCCCGGCCACGATCGATCGAAGAACGCATGAAGCTTTTCAGGCTCGAACGGGCCACGTGCCCGAAAGACGAAACTCGAGATGCCGTATTCTTCCGTCTCGGATGAATGGCTGTCGAAGCCATTCAGCTCTTTGTACCAGGTCGGATGGCGATGCGCGGCGTCGAAATCGAAAAGTCCCGTATCGAGGATGTCGCGCGAGGCAACGCATGCGTGACTGGTCTCGATGATCCTGGCATCTGCATTGAGCGAGCGGATGATCGAGCGCGCGGCAGAAATATCATTCGCGCTGGCGATATCGATTTTGTTGAGCACGACGACGTCCGCAAACTCGATCTGCTCGACGAGGAGGCCAACGAGCGGGCGCCCATCATCGTCACCAGCGACTTCACCGCGATCCTTCAGGAAGTCTTGGGACGCATAATCCTTGAGCAAGTGCGCCGCGTCGACGACCGTAACCATCGTGTCGAGACGGGCAACGTCGGAAAGGCTCTTGCCGTGTTCGTCGCGGAATTCGAACGTCGTTGCGACCGGAAGCGGTTCGGCGATACCGGTCGATTCAATCAGCAAATAGTCGAAGCGCCGCTCAGTCGCGAGACGATAAACTTCCTTCAAAAGATCGTCGCGCAGTGTACAGCATATGCAACCGTTCGACATCTCGACGAGGGTTTCATCCGTGCGCGAAAGATTGGCGCCACCCCGCGCGACAAGATCGGCGTCGATATTCACTTCGCTCATGTCGTTGACGATGACAGCGACCTTCAATCCTTCGCGGTTGTTCAAGACGTGATTGAGAAGCGTTGTTTTGCCCGCGCCGAGAAAGCCTGAAAGGATCGTGACCGGCAGACGGCCATCTTTCGCTGTTTCTCCCGCTCGCAAGTGAGCTGCGATGTTTGCATCCATCCGACTGTCTCCTCGAAATCAATGAGCGGCTGAATATCGGATGTTATAACATCCGTCAAGTTAAACGCGATGGATGGTAGTGTGCATACGGAGCATATGCCGGAGACAACCTTCGCGGCGCAGCATTGCGCGTCGCACAATTGCGCGAAGCAACGTCCTGCGATCGAAGCGATCAAATTCTTTGCTGTATGCTGCGGATTTTCTTGTCGCAGAGGACGTCTGATCTTACGTTTACTGAATAAGCAGGTGACTCACGGTGACTCTGATGACAACGGAAACCTGTACCCGGCCAATTTCAAAGGCCGAAGTCGATCGTTTCTTGTTCGGCAAGCATATTACCGGCTGTCCCGTATGCGGACGCTTTCGCTCTCAATGTGATGTGGACGTTCATACGCTGACGTGTCAGCGCGCCGACCCTTCGTCGACGGCGCCCGTCAATGTCTTGATGATCATTTGCCAGAACTGCGGGGCGATTCAATTTCACGACCGCAACGTGATCGCGCACTGGCTCGAATGTCAGAAAAAGGTATTTGTGAAGTAGCGACGCGCAACGCCGAACGTATGAACGGCCGGGGTTCCGGGATAAGGGCCCGTCGTAGCGTAGAATGGTTGCGGCGCCGTCAGGCGTCTTTCGCCATTTCCCGCAGCTTGAACTTTTGGATTTTGCCCGTCGATGTCTTCGGCACTTCGGCGAAAACGACGTATCGCGGAACCTTGTAGCGCGCGAGACCCTGGCGGCACCATTGGAGAATCTCCTCCGTGGTTGCCGACGCGCCGGGCTTGAGTTCGATGAAGGCGCAGGGCGTTTCGCCCCACTTATCATCAGGTTTCGCGACGACCGCGCAAAACGCGACACTCGGGTGCGTGTAAAGCAATTCCTCGACCTCGATCGAAGATATGTTCTCGCCGCCCGAGATGATGATGTCCTTCGAACGATCCTTGACCTGGATGTATCCGTCAGGGTGCATCACGCCGAGGTCGCCGGAATGGAACCAGTCGCCGGCGAAAGCTTCTTCCGTTGCCTTGAGATTTTTGAGGTAGCCTTTCATGATGATGTTGCCGCGGAACATGACCTCGCCAAGCGTCTCGCCGTCGGCGGGCACCTCGGTCATCGTTTCAGGCTCCATGACGGTCAGCCCCTCAAGCGCGACGTACCGGACGCCCTGGCGAATCCTTTTGGCGCTCCGCTCCGGGGCCGGAAGATCGTTCCACGCCGGGTCCCACTCGTTGATCGTCGCCGGGCCGTACGTCTCGGTCAGACCGTAAAGATGTGTCAGCTCGAAACCCGCGTCCGTCATCGCAGCGATGACGGCGGCGGGCGGCGGCGCGGCCGCGTGATTGAACGCGACGACGTGCGAGATCGGCCGCTTCTCTTCGGGGCTTGCGTTCAGAAGCGTCGCCATGACGATTGGCGCGCCGGAGAGATGCGTGACCTTGTGATCGACGATTGCGTCGTACATCGCCTTGGCGCGTACCCAGCGGAGGCAAACGTGCGTGCCTTGCGCTAACGTCACCGACCAGGGAAAGCACCAGCCGTTGCAATGGAACATCGGCAACGTCCAGAGATAGACGGGAAACCGCGTCATCCCTGTTGAAATCGTATTGGCGTAGCACATGAGCGCCGCGCCGCGGTGATGATAGACGACCCCTTTAGGATTGCCCGTCGTGCCGGACGTATAATTGAGGGAAATCGCCTCCCACTCGTCTTCCGGCCATCGCCACTTGAACTCCGGGTCGCCCCGGCCGACGAAGGCTTCATAGTCTTCCGCCGACAAGGGTTCTCCCGTCTGCGGAAATTCCGGATCGTCGTAATCGATGACGGTCGGCGCCACCTGCGCCAGCCGAAGCGCTTCTTTCATCGTCGCCGAAAATTCGCGGTCGGTGATCAGGAGCTTGGTTTCGGCATGATCGAGCTGAAACGCAATGATCGCCGCATCGAGGCGCGTATTGATCGTGTGCAGAACGGCGCCCGTCATCGCCACGCCGTAATGGGCTTCGAGCATCGCCGGTGTGTTGGCGAGCATGACCGACACCGTATCGCCAGGGCCGATGCCCGACATCGCCAGCGCGCTCGCGAGCCGGCGGCATCGCGTGTAGAAATCGGCATAGGAAATGCGCGCGTTGCCGTGAATGATCGCCGTGTGATGAGGCGCGGCGACCGCAGACCGGGCCAGAAACGATAAGGGCGTCAGTGGCTGATAGTTTGCGGGGTTCTTCGCAAGGTTTTGCTCAAAACGGTTCGACACGGCTGCTGCCCCGATCCTTGATCTTCGATTGCCGCTTTATTCCGGCCCGGCGCGCACGGCTTCCACGCCGACACGACGCTACCGAATGCATCTTGTCGCAGCAATCCTGGATTCTCATGGAGCGGGCTTACAGTCTGGACAGACGCATTCGGGTAACCCAAGACGCATTGACGCCATAATGCTCGGAGGCGCGATCAGCACACCCCGCCGCATCGAAAGCTGTTCAAGGCAGCGATCCTCGGCAAACCTCGCGATGACTTTCGGGCAGCGGTCAGGAACGGAAGGCTTTACTCGCCAGTCTTGTCCTCGTCTTTGTCGCCAGCCTTCTCTTCGCTTTTGGCGCTGTCGGTGTCGTCCTCGTTTGGTTCTTCTTCTTCTTCTTCTTCTTCTTTGTGCGAGGTCATGCCCTTGAGTTTGGCGAAGACGCGCGCCTGTTCCTGCTCGGGCGTTTCTTCGGGAGCTTCGTGCGTTTTCGGCGCTAGGATTTCGGCGGTATTGCCCGAAGGCGCCGTCGTCTCGGCGGTCGAGAGGAGAGTGCCGCCCTTCTCGAGATCATCGTCCTTGCGGTCGCGTTCGGCGCGTTTCGCGGCCTTTTTG
>JAICLG010000233.1 GCA_025927515.1 Hyphomicrobium sp. | reverse complement strand
CGCGCCGAGGACGCGCGCCGCCGGGGCGTCTGGCTGGAGGGCCGGATCGAGGAGCTTCGCCATCTGATGAACGAAGCGGCGATCGCCGTGCAAGAATTCAAAGCCCGGCGCGATTACCGGATTTACGACACCGGGAAAGGCGATCAAAGCGCCTTGAAGATCGAGGAGGATCGCGGACTTCAGGATCCACTCGCCCCGCCAAAGAACTCCGATACTCAGGGGGCTCACTCAGACAAACCGAGCAGCAGCAAGTCATCATCAGGCCTGAGTTCGCCGGCAGAAATGACGTCACTGGAGGAACTTGAGTCAAAGTCCCAGACGTACCGGAAGCTCTATGAGAGCTATCTGCAGGCCTATACCGATACCATCCCCAAGCAGTCCTTTCCGGGAACGAATGCTCGCGTCATCACGCAAGCGTCGATCCCGACGAAAAAGAGCAGTCCGAAACGGCTTTTCACGCTCGTCGCCGCCACGTTTCTTGGAGGGTTGCTCGGGTTGGGCATTGCGCTCGTCCATAGTGTCCTTGACACGAGCTTGCACTCGGCCAACCAAATGCGGCGGAACCTGCATATCCCTGTTCTGGGCGAGGTGAACAATTCGCTCGCCCGCAATGCGTACGTTCCGAACTGGCTCCGAAAATTGCGGCGGGTATTCGCACCACCTGCCGCATTGGACTTGGTGCGGCATGGGGCGGATTCTCCAGCCGCGCGCGAAATGATGGCTACAGCGCTTTCGATCAAGGAAGCGGCCGGCACCCGTGGGAGCAAAATCGTCGGAATACTTGGCATTTCTTCCGATCAGAACGGGACGCTTCTTTCCTGCAATTTCGCTGTAGCTTGCGCTCAAATCGGCGCGCGCACGCTCCTCGTCGAATTAAACGAAAAAAGGCATGGCATGTTATCGGCGCTCTCGCCCAAGGGCGGCGAAGGGCTGCAAAAAGTTTTGCGTGGTGAGATCGGTCTTGATGCAGCGCTTGAGCCCGTACCCTCGGAACCAGCTTTGCAGCTGCTTGCCGCCTATCAAGCAAATCCAAACGTTGCGTGGACCAGGGAAGAGGTGGGCATTATTCGCGGGTACCTCGAAAAACTCAGCGATCGGTTCGACCTGATTTTCGTAGATTTGCCGCCCAAGACGTCGGTCGTTTATCCTTGCGCTCTTGCTGTCGATAGCGTCGTCCTAGTCGGCTCGGCAGACCGCAGCAAGATGAGCGAAATCTCGGACGCTGCGCTTTTCCTGCGCGGTGTCGGCAAGCAAATCCTGGGCGTCGTCATTTCCAGATTGGCTTGATGGACGCGGAGCGCGGCGTCTGAATCGTCGGCTTCTGACGTATCACGATCGAGGGACGTTTGATTGAGTGGCGCGGATACGGGCGTGCCGATTTCATCCGCGCGTGTGCTCCCGCGGCCCGGCATCGCTCCCAGTCGCAGTGTCGTGCTGCCGGATCGGCGGAACGCAGTAAGGAACGCAGCAAGATCGGCCAAATTCGGACGCCGCGCTTTTCCTGCGGGCGTGGACAAGCGAATGTTCGGGTCCGTCATTTCCAGATTGCCTGATGGAATGCCGGGAGAGTGCGAGCGACGATTGTCCGGTTTTGACCGCATTGGATCGCCGAACGTCTGATTGAGTGCCGTGCGGACGCGCGGCTTGCGATCTCATCGCGTGTCCTGTTGTGCTCGCTTGGGCCGGGCGCGTCTCCGGTCTTTTGGCTCAGATTCCGGACAAAAAAATCGGCGCCGTGTGGCGCCGATTTTTATCTTGCATAAGAGAGCGTTTGGTCGAAAGCGCTTACGGATGCATCGGTGTAATGTTTACCGGTTCGATCGAAGCCCGGGTCGGTGCTTGCCGCCGGACGTTGTCGATTGGCCCTTTGCTGGTCGGTGCACCATCGGATTTGTAGTCGGCATCCAGACCGAGATCCGATCCAAGTCCAAGACCGGTAAATGTGCTGGCGACCGCGGGCATAGAGACCTCAACCTTGATCGTATCGCCGGGCTGCAAGAGCGTTTGCTCAGTGGCTTCGATTTCGATCACGTGATCGCCAACCTGGCGCGCGATCGTATAGTGAATTTTAGGCTGGTTGCTATTGGCAGTACCGGACGCGTTGCTGGTGCTGATCGAAGCCAGTTGGAATGGCGACGTCGCCACCTGCGATTTCGTTTCGGCGAGAAGTTTCTGATCGACCTGCGCCTGCTGCGAGATATCCTGCAATCGCGTTTCGGTCGTCTGCAGCTCAACCGTCAGATCATTGTCGCGCTTGTTCTGATACTCGATCCTGGAAAGCTTCGTCCGGCTGACTTCCTGTTGAGCCCGCGTGCGTTCGCTCTCGATCCTCAGTTTTTCGCTCTGCAGCTCTACAAGGTTCCTCTTGAGGCCCAGCAATCTCGGCTGAGTTACAAGGCGCTTTTCACTCAGGTCCTGAAGGCCATTCAGCTCGTTCTGCGTCAGCTCGATCTGCTTATTCTGCGCTTCGACGCGCTTATCGAGCGTGGCAACCTCGCGCTGCAGAGAATCCTGAAGCTGGTTGATTGCGATCAATTGTGTTTCGTTGGCCTTCTCACGCAGGTCGAACACATTCTGTTCTTTATTCATTACAGAGGCTGTGTACTCGATGATCCCCGGCTCTCTCGTCGACTCGAGCTCTCGGGGAAAAGCAATACGATCGGCAGATGCAAGCTCGGCTTCCAGCCGTGCTTTGTGTGCGAGCAGGCGCAGCCGCTCCTGGCGGATGGCCTGGAAGCTTCCGGCGGTCGTCAGCCATTCGCGTTGAAGCCGCAGGCCGCCCGCGGCGGGGTTTTTGTACAAACCGCCACCAAGGCTCAGGCCCTGCAACACCGTCATCCCTGCCGTGTAGGGATATTCACCCGATTTTTCGACGGCCCCTGTCACGTAAATCGGCCGGAAATCGGTGACTTCTATCGACGTATCGGGGAGGGCCGCCAGATGCAGGCGCTTTGCCAATTCCCGCGAAACAATGGTTTCCAACTCGCTTGTGGTGTAGCCCACGGCGTTGATCGAGCCGATGAGCGGCAGGGAGATCTTGCCGGCCGGATCGACCGTGTAGATTTGGTTAAGCGCGGTCCAGGTAAAGACTTCGTCGCGGGACGGACGCCATTCAAAGACCTGAAGGCGCAGCCGGTCGCGAACGTTCAGCCGGTATTCGGGCAATGTCGCGCTTGAGTGCGCATTCGGAGTATCTGCACTCGTCTCAGCTTGAACCATGCTTGTCGGAAAAAATAGAGCAAGCCCCAGAAGCGAAAGCGAGAGCGCTTGCTTCGTCGCATCGAGGAGGCGCATCCGATAGTCCTTTCTGGGAGCCGATAAAATATGCTTCCCGCCGGATTGATATTCGAACGGACTGTGAAGCAAAAATGATGCCATGGCCGTCTTCCTCTAATTCAGGCCTCTAAAGTCAGACTGGGCCGATGATACGTGCAGGCATAGCTCAGCGCTTGCTCGCTATGGCGTAATCGGTGTGGGATCGGCTCGTGATGGCGATCGCGCATAATTGCGGATTAACCCTGCAACCAAAGCTCATAACGGATAGTCGGCCGCATCCAACCAGATCAAAAAACGGAGGTCTAGATCACCATTGGCGCGCGTCGGCTCAATGGCTTCCCCAAAAGGGGTAAGCGCGGTTTACCGCAATCGGCGGTCACGGTGTGCGGGCCTCATTTTTGTCCGAACCGATCGGAGCACGCTTTACCTTCCGGCATGCAGAGGATCAGGAGTCTGCCCTCGATCTTCACCATTATGCGCAATGCTGAATCGAAATTTACCGCGGCGGCATCTATCTTGCTTCGGGTCGGACAATTCACTGCCGGGCTGATGCCGCGTGGCCATTCTGATTGTCTCTTGCATCCATATTGGATTCTTAGATGAGCGTCGATTTTTCAATCATAACGATGCGACGAGACGATGCTCCGACGAGCTTCGGACGTCAGAAAGTCCTAAGGGCGCTCGTGGAAGAACTGCCGGCGATTGGATGTGCACCTCATTGGATTACGGTTCGCCAGCTTAAAAGTCGCGTGCTTGGGTTGGGCTTTGGTTCGCTGCGATGGATCGGGCATCTTCTCTCGGGAAATGCGCTTCCGTTGCAATCGATCCTGGCACTTCAGGGGCGTGTTGAGCTTCCGGATGTTCCCAGGGTGAAAGCAGACAATGGTGCCCCATCGCCCATCGTCTATATCGACGGCATTCGGCTCGCATGTTGCGGCGACGAGATTAGACGGAAAGTCCAGGGGCGGCTCGTCATTGACTTCGATGATCTGATGAGCCGGCGCGTCGGACGTATGCTGCGGAATAGCGAAGCACTGTCGTTCGGAGCCTTCTCGTCGCTGCTTCCAGCTTTTGCGCAAAAGATGGTCCAGCGCCTGGCGCCGCTCCAACGTTTTCTTCTCCGATTGGAGAAGCACTTGCTGAGGCGCGCGGAGATAAGGGCGGCTAGAACCGCAGACGCGATCGTGTTCGCTTCCTCCTACGAATTGAGGCTTTTTCAACGCTTCCTTCGTCGTTTTGCCCCGCCGCCAAAAGCGAAGTTCTTGGTTTTTGGGCCGTCGTCGGCGACGGGACAGGCGATCGCGGCAGCCATCATTGAGAGCAGGCCAGCGCCTGAGGATCTTCGCTTTATATTTATCGGCTCGGATACGCTGGAGCAGAACCGGGTCGCAATCCAGGAACTCGTCGAGCTTTCGAGAGAGGGCGCGTTAGCTCTTCCGACATATATATACGGCCGCATGATGCGAACGTATGAAACGTCCGGCGATCTGGTGTTCTGCGGCTTTGCGGAGTCTCTCGAGCAGGTTTAT
>JAICLG010000223.1 GCA_025927515.1 Hyphomicrobium sp. | reverse complement strand
TTTCCGACGCCGACGGATTCCGGTGTCATGATCTCGTAGGTCTCGACGTTCTTCAGCACGCCATCCTGATGGATGCCGCTCTCGTGCGCGAAGGCGTTCCGGCCGACGATCGCCTTGTTGTATTGCACGGGGAAGTTTGTCACGGCCGCGACGAGCTTTGATGCGCGCGACAGCATCTCGGTCTTGATGCCGGTGTAGTGCGGCAGGAGATCGTGACGCGTGCGGACCGCCATGACGATCTCTTCGAGCGCGGCGTTGCCGGCGCGTTCGCCGAGGCCGTTGATCGTGCATTCGATCTGCCGGGCGCCTGCGCGAATGCCTGCGAGCGAGTTGGCGACGGCAAGACCCAGATCGTCGTGGCAATGGGTCGAGATGACGACCTTGTCCATGCCCGGCACGCGCGTCTTCAACATCATGATGAGGTCGAAGTATTCCTCGGGCAATGCGTAGCCGACGGTATCGGGGATGTTGATCGTCGTGGCGCCGGCCTTGATCGCCGCCTCGCAAACGCGGCAGAGATAATCGTGCTCGGTGCGCGTTGCGTCCATCGCGCTCCATTCGACATCATCGGTGTAGCCGCGCGCCCTTGTGACGGAGGCGATGACGCGCTCGTGCACCTGCTCTTGCGTCAACTGCAGCTGGTGCTGACGGTGCAGCGGCGACGTTCCGATGAACGTATGGATACGGCTGCGCTTGGCGTGCTTGATCGCTTCACCGGCGCGGTCGATGTCGCCGAAGTTGGCTCGCGCCAGCCCGCACACGACGGAATTCTTGGCAAGCTTGGCGATTTCCGTCACGGCTTCGAAGTCGCCTTCCGAGGCAATCGGAAAGCCCGCCTCGATGATGTCGACGCCCATGTCGTCGAGGAGTTCAGCGACCTGGAGCTTTTCTTCGAATGTCATCGTCGCGCCGGGGCACTGCTCGCCGTCGCGGAGCGTCGTGTCGAAAATCACGACCTTGTCTTCGTCGCGCTGCGGCGCTGCCGGCGCATTCTCGGTAACGGACGTCATCGGTCTTTATCCTTTGCCGGGCGACAGCCTTGTCAGGGTCGCCACTCTTCGCTCTACGCTCATTTTGAAAGCCGTCAAATCCCCTGGGCACGAACCCGGCAGACGGCCGGGCGTCATGCGGCCCAGGGGCCGGTAAGGAGCAGCGAAAGGTCAAGTAGCGGCGCAGCCAAGCGATCGGCCGATCCGGACGGAGCGGGCACTGCAAGCGTTGCAATATCGATCAGGCGCACCATGGCGGGTTCAAAACCAAAATTTACCCTTCGGCCCAGCGGCCGATGCGGTTGGGATACCCGAAGTTGCGGCCGAAAATCAAGTGCGGGGACGAAATACGCGGGTCCGGCTCGCTAGACGTTCAGCGTTCCCTCGGCGACCCGGATGGCGTGGCCGCCGATGCGGACCGTTTCGAGCTTGCCGCGTGCGATCGTCATGGCCAGGGTTATGGTGCTCGGGCGGCCCATTTCGATGCCCTGCTCGATGGCCCGTTTGTGGGTGCCGTCGGGAAGGT
Source organism: Hyphomicrobium sp. (assembly GCA_025927515.1). Lineage (GTDB taxonomy): Bacteria > Pseudomonadota > Alphaproteobacteria > Rhizobiales > Hyphomicrobiaceae > Hyphomicrobium_B. Next base: position 3,479 of record JAICLG010000223.1, on the reverse strand, counting down.
CGTCGAATTCGTTGATGACGTAGGCGAAGCCTGCCGCGGCCGATCCGGTGGCGGGGTCTTCAGGCACGCCCAGGTCGGGTGCGAACATGCGCGCATGGAAGGCCGACTGAACGCGCACCGACTGGCGCGTATAAATATAGACGCCGTGGACCCCGCGCGAGGTAAAGGCCCTGGTCCAATGCAGCGGCCCGACCTTCACTTTCGACATCGCCGCGAGGTTCGCGACCGGCATGAATGCGAACGTGTTCGATCCCCGCAACAGCGTCGGCTTATGATTTTCGAAACCGACCTCGGTCGGGATCAGGCCGACCGCTGCCGAGATCTCCTCGGGCTCGGAAAGAGGTTCGAGAGCCTGGGTCGCTTTTGGTGCATCGAACTCGCCGTAGGCCGCGGCTTGCGAGCGAAGCCTGACGCCGACGCGCACGCTGCCGATCTCTTCTTCGAGGGCAATGATCGCGTCGCGCTCGCCGTTGAGCTGAGGCTGCATTCTGAGCTCGGCCAAAAGCGTTGCAGCGCCGAGCGTCGGATGACCCGCGAAAGCAAGTTCGCGGGTCGGCGTAAAGATGCGGATGCGCGCCGTATGCCCGGCGCTTGTCGGGGTCAGAACGAAAGCCGTTTCGGATAAATTGAATTCGCGCGCGATCGTTTGCATGTCGGCGCTCGACAGGTGGTCGGCTTCCAGAACGACCGCGAGTGGATTGCCGCCGAACGGACGCTCGGTGAATACATCCAGGATGTAATAGCTGAGCGCCATCGTGCGCCGGTCTCCCCGCTACTGTGCCGAAATCAGAAAAGATGCGCTAAGCGCGGAGAACCATGAGGCAACGAAGTCCTGCCGCCAAGTATTTTTTGACTTCATGCGCGACCATCAACCCTCGGCAAAGAGCGCATCCAGGAGCGTCCGCATGTAAGGCGGCATCGGAAGGCCTTCGACGTCGCGCGGCCCGATGACGGGGATAACGCCGTCAAGCTCGGCATGATCGGACGCCGCGATGTGGCTCTCGGCACGGAGAACGAACTCCTTCGTGGAGATCGTGGCACGAAAAGGTGCGGCGAAGGAAAGCTGCGTGCCCGAACGCGTCAGATAAAAACCCTCTTGCCGCACGAGCGACGTCGGTTCGATGCCGGTTTCCTCCACCGCCTCGCGGATCGCCGATTGATCGATGTGAATGAGGCCATCGGCGTCGACATCCTGCGCGTCGATGAAGCCGGCGGGGCAATAGGCCAGACCGCCGTTGACGTTTCCCGACCGCTGGCGTCCGAGTATGATGTGGCCATCGTTCGACCGGATGAGCGCTGAACCGAATCCGTCGAGTACGCCGGCCGGCGGAAAGCCTTGCGCGCGCCAATAGAGATAGCTCTTGAAATCCGTTCGAAGAAGCGATGCCTCGAGCGCGCCGCCGCCGATCGTCACCGCATCGACCAGATGGATGACGCCGTTGAAGTAGGCCGGGTTGGAACGCTGCATTTGCAGCCAGTATTCGTCGATCGCCGCAGCGTTCGATTTTACGAAATTCCAGTCCGAGCAATTGACGCGCAACGAACACGCAGAAAGCTTCGTCACGCCGTCATGGCACTGGAACAATTTTCCGTCAGGAGCGTTTTGCATTTCGTACTACGGGGTAAGCCACAATTAAGTCTCTATCTGACTAGAAGCGCGTCGCTCATTTTTGGGACGATCCAAAATGCTCGAAGCGCCGATATGATGGGAGATTTTTGCCGGTGTTTAGAACGCACAAAATTCTCTTGGCCATCTAATTTGCGAACTTCGGTCATCAGGCGGACACGATTCCAATCGCATATCACAGTCACGACAGCGTCGCTGGGGGGCGACAGTCAAGATCTCCCAGCACCTCTTTGCCGGTTTCAGTCTTGGTGTGTAGCACCAGGTTCAGTGCGGCGAGGTGTGAGATGGATCACCTGCCGCCCGATGGAAAGCCATCGGGTTCACGCGGATGCCAAGCCGCGTTGGAGCCCCACCATATCCGAGGGAAGCTGCGCGAGCGGCAGAATTCGGAAACGGGCGGCAGAGGTCCCCGCTCCTCTGCCGCCCGCGTTAGTCCCGGCCAACCGCCCAGCGTATCGAGCGATGGCTGGATTTGACGTGGACCACCCGCGCTGCCGCACGTAAACCCTCCCCAAGAGAGCGGCAGCGTGGGTCGGTTCACGACCCGGGTTTCTCCCATTATCCGACGCCCATAGTGTTTTGAAAGTTCCACGCGCGGACCGCGCGATCGCACCAGCGTATCCCGACAGCAGAATTCCTGCCCACATGCGATCGCAACGCGACGTCTTAAAACGGCGCGGCATCCTCGCCAATCCAGCTCTCCGCGACGGGCGCGGAGCAGAGCGCCGGACGATCCGAATAAAAAACAACGCGGCGAATAGAAATTCGCCGCGCGGTTTATTCGTCAGCAGTGCGGTCGTTGAGGACAGGCGATCAATTCTTGCCCTTGTCGACAAGCTTGTTCTTCGAGATCCACGGCATCATGCCGCGAAGCTTGGCGCCGACTTCCTCGATCTGATGGCTGTCGTTCAAGCGGCGCGTCGCCTTGAAGCTCGGCTGACCGGCTTTGCATTCGAGCATCCAGTCGCGCGTGAAACGGCCGGACTGAATATCGGCAAGCACGCGCTTCATCTCAGCCTTCGTCTCGGGCGTCACGATGCGCGGGCCGGTGCGGTATTCGCCGTACTCGGCCGTGTTCGAGATCGAATAGTTCATGTTGGCGATGCCGCCCTCGTAGATCAGGTCGACGATCAGCTTCACCTCGTGCAGGCATTCAAAGTACGCCATCTCCGGCGCGTAGCCCGCTTCGACAAGCGTTTCAAAACCATTGCGGATCAGCTCGACGAGGCCGCCGCACAGAACTGCCTGCTCGCCGAAGAGGTCCGTTTCGCATTCTTCGCGGAACGTCGTCTCGATGACGCCCGAGCGGCCACCGCCGATCGCCGACGCATACGAGAGAAACAGATCATGGGCGTTGCCGCTCTTGTCCTGATGCACGGCGATGAGGCACGGCACGCCGCCGCCCTTCTGGTATTCGCCGCGAACGGTGTGGCCCGGGCCTTTCGGCGCCACCATGCCAACGTCGAGATCATCGCGCGGCTCGATCAGATTGAAGTGGACGTTGAGACCGTGCGCGAACATCAACGCCGCGCCCTTCTTCATGTTGGCGGCGAGATGATCCTTGTAGAGATCGGCCTGCAATTCGTCGGGCACGAGCAGCATGATGACGTCGGCCCACTTGGCGGCGTCGGCGACGTCCATGACCTTGAAGCCTTCCTTCTCGGCTTTCTGTGCCGAGGCGGAGCCCTTACGCAGCGCGATGGCGACGTCCTTGACGCCCGAGTCGCGAAGGTTCAGCGCGTGCGCGTGGCCTTGGCTGCCGTAGCCGACGACGGCAACTTTCTTCGACTTGATGAGATTGATGTCGGCATCACGATCGTAATAGACGCGCATGGGCGGCCTTTCGGGTTCC
>JAICLG010000002.1 GCA_025927515.1 Hyphomicrobium sp. | reverse complement strand
TCAACGACCGGGCAAATGTCTTTGATAAAGCGCGCGTCCGATGTGCCGCCGCCCGTCGTCAGCGCCGGAGTGCGGCCCGTGACGGATCTCACCGCATCTTTCAAAGTCGAGACGAGAGGGCCGGGTTTCGTCAGGAAGACGTCGCCAGTTCCTGAAAAGCTGACATCGTATTTCGCGCCGACTTCCGCTGCCGCGTGCGCGATCCTATCGCGAAGCCAAGCTTCGATCTTCGGCCGGTTCCAAAGATCGTTGTATCGGCTGTTGAGCTTGGCCAGGGCCTTCCCCGGAATGACGTTCGTCGCGGTGTTCGGCACCGAGATGACCGTCACCTGCAGATTGGACGGCTGGAAATCCGGCGTACCATCATCGAGCTTTGCCGTCGCGAGGCGATCGATGATACGGGCGAGTTTCGGCACCGGATTGTCGGCGATCTGCGGATAGGCGGAATGCCCCTGCTTGCCGTGGACGACGATGTCGGCGTTGACGGAACCGCGGCGGCCGATGCGGATCTCGTCGCCGAGCGCGGACGGATTCGACGGTTCCCCGACGAGGCAGGCGTCGACCGCTTCGTCGCGCGTCTTGAGCCAGTCGAGCATTTTCATCGTGCCGTTGATCGACGGACCTTCCTCGTCGCCCGTGATCAGGAAGGAGAGCGAGCCGCGCGGCAGGCCGCTGTAATGGTGGATATATTTCAAGGTGGCGGAAACGAAGGCTGCCACACAGCCTTTCATGTCGACAGCGCCGCGGCCGTAGAGCTTGCCGTCGCGAATGCTGCCGGAGAACGGTGGTACGGTCCATGCCGCTTCATTGCCGGCCGGCACGACGTCGGTATGACCGGCGAATGAAAGATGAGGGCGGCCGGTGCCGAGGCGCGCATAGAGATTGTCGACGTCCGGCGTTCCGGGCTCCGTGAAGACGAGGCGGTGACAGGTGAAGCCTGCGGGCTCGAGAATATTCTGCAGGAGAGTCAGAGCGCCGCCTTCGTCCGGCGTCACGCTTTCGCAGCGAATGAGCGCTTGCGCCAGGGCAACGGGATCGGTTGGGACGAGGGTCATCAGGGACTCTGTGTACTATAAAACCGTTCGAGGAAGGGAAGCGGGCTATCACGGCCTCCGAGGGTTCGGACAACCGTGATATTGATATATTGCACCGGCGTTTCCAGGACCCTGATGATGAGCCCTGGATCGAGCCGACAATATCTCGAAGCGCTGCGCACCTGCTAATCCCGAAGAAGCTCGTTGATACTGGTCTTCGAGCGCGTCTTTTCATCGACGCGCTTGACGATGACGGCGCAATAGAGGTTCGGACCGGGTTCGCCGTTGGGCAATGGCTTGCCGGCCATTGAGCCCGAGACGACGACGGAATAGGGCGGCACCTTGCCGAAGAATTTCTCGCCCGTGGTCCGGTCGATGATGGTGGTCGAAGCGCCGAGGTAGACGCCCATCGAGAGCACGGACCCCTCGCCGACTTGCACACCCTCGGCGACTTCCGCGCGGGCACCGATGAAGCAGTTGTCCTCGATGATGACCGGCCCGGCTTGCAGCGGTTCGAGAACGCCGCCGATGCCTGCGCCACCCGAGATGTGACAGTTCTTGCCGATCTGGGCGCAGCTGCCGACCGTTGCCCAGGTGTCGACCATCGTGCCGCTGTCGACGTAGGCGCCAAGATTCACGAAGGACGGCAGCAGCACGGTACCGGGGGCTATGTAGGCGGAGCGGCGGACGATGGCGCCAGGCAGGACGCGAAAGCCGCCCTTGCGGAAGTCGGCTTCCGACCAGCCAGCGAATTTCGGCGGCACCTTATCCCAGTAGAAGCTTCCCGCCGGACCGCCCGAGATTGTTTCCATGTCGTTGAGGCGGAAGGATAAAAGGACAGCCTTTTTCAGCCATTGATTGACCGTCCAGGCACCGTCCTTCTTCTCAGCGACGCGGGCTGCACCCTTGTCCAGCAGGTCGAGCGCCGTCTCGACGGCGTCCCGGACCGGCCCTTTGGTGTCGAACGAAACGGTATCCCGGCTCTCCCATGCGGCCTCAATAATCTTCTGCAGTTCGACTTGGTTATCAGCGGGGGCCATTTCGTGCGGATCTCCGTCTCTCAGTCATTAGGAATGCCGACGGGCCTTGTCGCCCCTCGCTGCAAGCCTGTCAATTCAGCGGGTTCGGGATTCGGCCGGCGGGATAGGCCGTGTAAGAACAGATGCGGATGTGCCTTGCGCGCGACTCCGCGGCGAAACCGAATCTGACATGGTGCCCCTTCGTCGGACCGCCGTTCTGCGGCCCTCGCAAAAGGAAGCGACGTCCATGGCGAAATCGGAAAGCACGAGCAAAAAGGTAGCCTCTGCGGCCTCGAAGGTCCTGCGGAGCAAGTCGGCGAGCAAGGCTGAAAAAGCGGTGGCAGCTTCGGCGCTGACACAGAAGGGCAGTACCGAAACGACGAGCGCCAAAGTGGCGGCGACGGCGTCGAAGGTCCTGCGGGATCCCAAAGCGAGCAAAGCAGCGAAATCGGCCGCGGCTTCCGCCCTGACGCAGAAGGCCAAGAAGAAGAAATAATTCGACAAACAAGGTCGTCATCCCGGCGAGGCCGGGGATCTTGTCCAGGCCCGATCTACGCAAAAATATCGATGTTTGGGCGGGTCCCCGCCTACGCGGGGATGACGTTAAGGGGCTGATTTCTCCTTTGTTGAACGCAGCGGAGGCACGACAGGAGAAACAAGATGCCAAGCGACGAAGTCTCGTTCGAAAAGGAAGCGGATATGCAGGACGGTGAAGGGAACGGTCGCAGGCCGAAAATTCCCAATGCCAATTCGGCCACGCCGTCCCGGCGCGGGAAGAAGGGGACGACGATCTACTTCGATGTGGATACGCACCATAAGCTTAAGCAACTAGCGCTTGATCAGGAAACGACAGTGCAGGCGCTCCTCATAGAGGGCGTCAACCTAATGCTGCGCAGCTACAACCGAAAACCAACGGCGTGAATGATTTTTTTGAACTGACGCAGAAGATCAAGAAGTAGTCATTCGGCCCTCAAAGCCGTCATCCCGGCGAAGGCCGGGATCTGTCCAAGCTCGATTATTGCGAAAAACCTCGTGCCTGGACGGATCCCCGCCTACGCGGGGATGACGGTGTTTGGCTTAGTTCATCACCGACTGGATGAGCTTCTTGGCATCATCGGAATCCCACTCGGCGGCACCTGCGAGGCGGCCGACTTCGAGGCCGTCCTTGTTGATCAGCAGCGTCGTCGGCATGCCGAGGAGCTTCAGCTCCATGCCCTGCTTGGCGGTGGGATCGACGTAAAGCTTCACCTTATCGGCCTTAACGTCGTCGAGGAATTTGCGGGACGCGTCGTAGCCTTTGCGATCGAGGCTCAGCGCAATGACCACAAATTTATCGCTACCAAGGGCCTCTTCCAGGCGATTGAGAGACGGCATCTCCTCGCGGCACGGCGAGCACCACGTCGCCCAGAGGTTCAACAGGATCGTCTTGCCTTTGAAACTCGACAGCTTCACGTCCTTGCCATTGGCATCCTGAAAGGTGATGTCAGGCAGGGGCTGAGGCGTCTTTTTCTCGACGAACGCCGCCATTTTACCGGACTTAAGCGAGGACTGGCCGGAGTCAGCGGCGGCCGATGGCGAGGAATCCTGTGCCTCGGTTCCAGATTTCGACGAACCTGCGTTGTCGAACCCGCCTCCAATAAAGTATACGGCGCCAAACCCGATCAGCGCCGACAGCGCCACAATCCAAAGGGCCTTCTGCGGTTTGCCCGCGCTGTTCGCTGCCATCTGGGTTCCTTGTTTCTCTCGTTATGACGGAGCCACTCGTGACTGATAAGCCCGCCAACGCCATGTGGGGTGGCCGTTTTGCAATGTCTCCGGCCGAGATCATGCAGGAGATAAATGCCTCGATCGGCTTCGACAAGCGCCTTGCACCTCAAGATATTCGCGGCTCAAAGGCGCACGCTCAGATGCTGGCCGAAACTGGCATCATAACGAAAGCTGACGCGCGCGACATCGCCAAGGGCCTCGATCGAATTCAGACGGAGATCGAAGGCGGAACATTCGCATTCTCCGTAGCACTTGAAGACGTACACATGAACGTGGAAAACCGCCTCAAGGACTTGATTGGTGCGGCGGCGGGGCGCCTTCATACGGCGCGTTCGCGCAATGATCAGGTGGCGACGGATTTCCGACTTTATGTCCGCGACGCCATCGATGGAATCGACGAAGCACTCGCACGGGTGCAGCAGGCGCTTGCCGAGAAAGCCGAAGCGCATGCCGCAACCGTCATGCCTGGCTTTACGCATTTACAGCCCGCGCAGCCCGTGACGTTCGGCCATCATTTGCTTGCTTACGTCGAAATGATCGCGCGTGATCGCAGCCGGTTCACGGATGCCCGCAAGCGTCTCAACGAATGCCCGCTGGGCTCGGCGGCGCTCGCCGGTACGTCGTTTCCAATCGACCGGAAGAAAACGGCTGAAGCGCTCGGATTCGACCGGCCGATGGCGAATTCGCTCGACGGGGTCTCGGATCGCGATTTCGCACTTGAGACGTTGGCTGCGGCGGCGATTACGGCGATCCACTTCTCGCGGCTTGCGGAAGAGATCGTCATCTGGATGACGCCGCAGTTCGGCTTCGTGAAGCTGTCCGATCGTTTCACGACCGGTTCGTCGATCATGCCTCAGAAGCGCAATCCCGACGCGGCCGAGCTGGCGCGGGCCAAGGTCGGGCGCATTGCGGCGGCGTTCCAGGGCCTCTCAATGGTGATGAAGGGCTTGCCGCTCGCCTACTCGAAGGACATGCAGGAGGACAAAGAGACGACGTTCGACGCACTGGCGAGCCTCCGCCTCGTCATGGCCGCGATGGCGGGAATGATCGGCGATCTTGAGCCGGTGCCAGAAGCCATGCGCGCAGCTGCCGGGCGCGGCTATTCGACCGCGACCGATCTTGCCGACTGGCTTGTCCGTGAACTCAAGATGCCGTTCCGGGACGCCCATCATGTCACGGGCGCGATCGTCAAGGCCGCTGAAACAAAGGGCGTCGATCTCGACCAGCTCCCGCTGGCCGACATGCAAGCCGTCGAACCTAAGATTACCAAAGCCGTGTTTTCGGTGCTTTCCGTGGAAAACTCGGTCAAGAGCCGAACCAGCTATGGGGGAACCGCGCCACAGAACGTCCTCAAAATGGCGCGTCACTGGCTGCGGCGGTTGGAAAAGGATCGGGGGAAGGGCTAAAACTCACGGACGGGTCGCTCGCCTTTGTCGCGGGCCGAGGGATATTGGAGAATCGCACGCATGGCTGCGCTCTTGCGCATAAAGTCCCTGATCGCCGTGGCTCTGTTCTGTGCCGTCGGCCTGGGCTTCGCAGGTTGCGGCGTCAAAGGTCCGCTGGAACCGCCACCGAGCGCCAAGGTCGCGGGCGAAGCGAAGTCTCCGGAGGCACATGATCCAGGCTCCAACTCGGATGCGCCGAAAAAACCGCATGAGGGGTTCTTCCTCGATCCGCTTTTGCGTTAGTCTCTAGCCGAACCTGGAAATTCCGTTGTTCCTCGGACGATAGATCTGGACGGACCATGCCTTGCCGGGCATGACGGGTGATCCGACCAGTCCGTAGATCAAAGGCCCAATGCATCATTTCCATTATAAGTCCGGCGTTCTCCACGCCGAGGATGTCAGCCTCACGCGCATTGCCGACGAGGTCGGCACGCCGTTCTATTGCTATTCGACCGCGACGCTCGAACGTCACTACCAGGTGTTAGCGGAGGCGTTCCGCGACCAGCGCGCGCTCATCTGTTTCGCGGTCAAGGCCAATTCAAATCAGGCGGTCCTGGCGACGATGGCGCGGCTGGGCGCTGGCATGGACGTCGTTTCGGAAGGCGAGCTTCGGCGTGCGCGGGCTGCCGGCGTTCCAGCGTCGAAGATCATTTTCGCGGGCGTCGGCAAAACCCGTGCTGAAATGGCTTACGCACTGGAAGAGGGCATTCTTGGCTTCAATGTCGAGAGTGAGCCGGAACTGATCGCGTTGAGCGAGGTCGCGTCGGGCATGGGCAAGACGGCGTCGATCGCAATCCGCGTCAATCCCGACGTCGACGCCAAAACGCATGCAAAGATTTCAACGGGCAAAGCCGAAAACAAGTTCGGCGTCCCCTACGAGGATGCGCGGGAGCTTTACAGGCGTGCGGCCAAGCTGCCGGGGCTGAAGATTTCCGGCATTCACATGCACATCGGCAGCCAGATTACGGATCTGGCGCCGTTTCGCGACGCCTTTGCGCTGCTTCGCGATCTTGCTCGCGATCTCAAGGCCGACGGCATTTCGCTGGAGCATCTCGATATCGGCGGGGGGCTCGGCGTGCCGTATCGGGGGGGCAACGATGTGCCCCCGACGCCGGACGACTACGCGGCGGTCGTCAAGTCTGCGCTCGGGGATCTCGGGCTCAAGCTCGTGCTGGAACCGGGGCGCATGATCGTCGGCAATGCGGGCGTGCTCGTCACGCGCGTTACCTACGTGAAGGAGGGCGCGGAAAAGACGTTCACGATCGTCGATGCGGCGATGAACGATTTGCTGCGGCCGACGCTTTACGAAGCCCATCATGACATATGGCCTGTCGAGGAACTCAGGTCCGATATGTCGCCGGTGCAGCAGGATGTCGTTGGGCCGGTTTGCGAAACGGGCGATTATCTGGCGCAGGATCGGGCGCTTCCTCCGGCGAAGCCCGACGACCTTCTGGCCCTCATGACCGCGGGCGCTTACGGGGCGGTGATGTCGTCGACGTACAACACGCGGTTGCTGGTTCCGGAGGTGCTCGTGAACGGCGACCGGTATGCGGTCGTCCGTCCGCGCCCGAGCTACGACGACCTGATCGGCGCCGATCGTCTGCCGGATTGGCTGGGGAAGTGATCCCGGCTGTCTGGCTAATGGCTGACGCTTATCCCGTATGGCGTTGGAGCGCGCAGAACACTGTATCTCCGCTTTTACGAGGACGGCTGGCGAGAGCCGCCCTGACTTTGGCAACAATTGTGGGGTATGAGCGTTGAAGTTAAAGACATTTTACGTATGAAGATGTTGCATTTTGTTAAGGGACGGGGCCAGGACCCCATGTTAATCTACGCGTAATGGCTGACCCTAGAGACACGGATCTCAATTCCGCGCTTTCGCGAACGTTCGACCGCAAGATTCGCCTCAGCACGCTTGCATTGGTTTTCGAGCGGTTCTGGCCGCGTCTTTGGCTGTTGATCGGCATCGCCGTTGTTTTTGCGCTGCTGTCGTTCGCGGGCGTGTGGCCATATCTCGATGCATCGATCCACAAACTGGTGCTCGCGTTATTTGCAGTCGCCGCGATCGCTGCCGCCATTTATGCCGTGCGTATTCCGTGGCCGACGCGCGATGAGGCGATCCGGCGGATCGAGAAGCGGTCCGGTATTCCGCATCGCCCGGCGACCTCTTACGAAGATACGCTGTCGTCCGGTTCGTCGAATGCCGCGACGGCCGCACTCTGGCAGGCGCACCGCGAGCGATTGGCGCGCGCGATCGCACGGCTCCGCGTCGGCACGCCACGTCCGCGAACGGACCGGTTCGACCCGTGGGCGCTCCGCGGACTCGCGGTGCTGCTGCTGATCCCGGCGGCTTTGCTCGTCACCGGAAGCCTCGGAGACCGGATTGCGACCGCGTTCCGGTTCGGCGTTACTGGTGCAGGCGCACCGACGCGCGTCGATGCCTGGGTGACGCCGCCGCCCTACACGGCGCTTCCTCCCGTATTGTTGTCTGAAGGTTCGCAACCGGCTGCAACCGACGACGGCGAGAAGAAAACATTTTTCGAGGTGCCGGATCACAGCCTGCTGACGCTGCGAGGCGTTGGCTTCGGCTCCGGCGGTGTTTCGCTTGAAGTTTTGAGCGACGGCGCCCCGGGGCCCGTCCGGGTCAATCCCGAAAAGCGCAAGCCCGGCGATACGTCGAGCGTTTCGGAAGTGCGCTACGAGCTTCGCAAGGCTTCACGCGTAAGGGCGTTATCCGGTTCCAGCGAACTCGGGCAATGGACCTTCGATGTCGTTGCCGATGCGCTACCGAAGATTTCGATGACGAAGGCGATTTCGGCCACGCCGCGCGGTTCGATGCGGGTCTCCTACAAGGCGGAAGACGATTACGGCGTTGCCAGCGCCGAGGTTAAATTGCAGTTGCTGCCGCCGAAACCGGGCGACCCGAGGACGTCCTGGGCGCGACCGCCGCCGCTGACCGGTCCGCGGCTGCCGCTGGAAAGTCCGCCGGTGCTGAGCCTCAGGATTCCGCGTCCCGGAGAGAAAAAAGTCGATGCGTCGACGCTGCTTGAAGTTGGGGAACATCCCTGGGCTGGGCAGCGCGTCAAGCTATGGCTTGAAGCGACGGACGTTGGCGGGCAGGTCGGTCGAAGCAAGCCGATCGAGATCGTTCTGCCATCGCGGCATTTCAAGAACCCGCTGGCGCGTGCGCTGATCGAACAGCGGCGGAAACTTGCCGAGGATTCCCGCAACCGGCCGATGGTCGTGCGCGCGCTCGATGCGCTGACGCTGGAGCCTGAGGGCTTCATCAACGATACGTCGGTCTATCTCGGTCTTCGTACGATTTATCATCGGCTCGATCGCGAAGCGTCGCGCGGGGCTCTCAAGGAGTCGGTCAATGAGCTTTGGCAGATTGCTTTGCAAGTCGAGGATGGGGATCTCTCGCGGGCCGAGCGGGCTTTGAAGGACGCGCAGGACCGGTTGTCGGATGCGCTCCAAAAGAATGACGACAAGGAGATTCAGGACGCGCTGGCCGATCTCAAGAAGAAGCTCAACGACTATCTGAACGAGATGCAGAAGAACGCCCAGAAGGACAATCCTCCTGGCGATCAGCAGCAGAATGACCAGATGCAGGAACTCGGTCAGCAAGATCTCGATCAAATGATGAAGGACCTCGAGAAGAGCGCCCGGCAAGGGTCGCGCGAAGAGGCCGAGAAGATGCTGTCGCAGCTGCGTGAGCTGATGGATCGGCTGCAAGCGGCTAATTCGCCGGAAGCGCGGGCTCAGCAAAAGCGCGCGCAACAGATGATGAAGAAGCTCAATGAGCTGGACACTCTTGCGAGCAAGCAGCGGCAGCTCATGGACGATACCTTCGGCGAGCAACGGCGCCAGGAAGGCGAGCAGCCGCGCGGGGGTTCGCAGGACAATCCAAACGGCCAGGGTCTGCCGAAGGCCGGTCAGGGTCAGCAGGGCTCGAGCCCGCAAGGCGGCCAGGATGGCATGGACGCCAATGAGCAGGGCGGCGGTGAGCAAGGCGAAGGCCCGCAAGGATCGGATGGCAACCACGTTGGGCGGCAGCAGCGCGGCAAGGGCAGTCTGCAGGATCGCCAGGCGCAGCTGCGCAAAGAGCTCGAGAAGCTGAAGAAAGATCTCGAGCAAATGGGCGCCGGGGACCCCGACAAGCTCGGCAACGCCAAGGACGCGATGGGCAAGGCCGAAGACGCGCTGAAGCAGAACGATCTCGACGAAGCGTCCAATCAGCAGGGCCAAGCGCTGGAGCAGATGCGCCAGAGCGCGCAGCAGATGGCCGAGCAGATGCAAAAGAATGCGCAGCAGCGCATAGGACGCGGCGGCAATTCTCCGCGCGATCCGCTCGGACGGCCGCAGCGTGCGCAAGGTCCGGACCTCGGTACGTCGGTGAAGGTGCCGGATGCGATCGATGCTCAACGGGCGCGCGAAATCCTCGAAGAGCTGCGCAAACGTTCGGGCGATAGCCTCAGGCCGCAGGAAGAACTTGATTACATCGATCGTCTGCTGAAGCGGTTCTAGAGCCGTTGAGAAAAGAGCGCTCATCGGCGGGGCTTGTCGTGCCCGCTTGCGCTCTTCTTTATCTCGGCAATGCGAGCGCACGCGTTCCGCCGCTACTCGCGATCAAGGCCGCTTTCTCGCTCGGTGCTTCTGTGGTCGAGATCGACGTGCTGGCGCAAATCCTCGGTTGAGTGCGCTCTACTGCGTCGCGGTCTTCGGCACGAAGCGGACAAGGAAGCCGCCAATTGCCTGATGGCTGACGAGCTTGGCACCAGCCCATCCGTTCGGTGGTTCTTCGCCCTTCCACCAGCGCGAGAACTGGTGCCACATATCGATCGGGAACCAGGTCCCGTCGCGCCCGGTGAGCGGTCCCAGATAGTTGGCCATCGTGAATTTGTACTCGACGAAGATCGAGCCAGTGCGGAGCCGGAACTCGAGGCCGAATAGCGCCTGCGCGCAAGGTCCGGTGTATTGATATTCGTAGGTGCGGTGCGCATCGGTCCGCAAATGGATTTCGGCGTGCGGGAACGACAAACCTGCGCCGATGCCTGCGTAGGGCGAGATAATGCCGAGCGAGGGCAGACGAAGGAGCCCGTTCAGCGTCAGCATGTTGTGGCCGTGTGTCCATTCAAGCTTGTCGAAGTAATCGCGAAGCTTGGCGTTCGCTGGCACCGGCTTGCCGTTGAGCGTTCCCTCGAACGGCCGCGTGTCATCCAGCGGCGCGTAGACCTTGGAGTGAGTAAAGTCGAGCATCGTTCCGAAACGGCCGCCCTCGAACCAGCGTTGAAAGCGGACCCCGTAATAGAGCGGATTTTCGAACGGCTTCGTAAACCAGGGGATGTCCTTGATGGTGAGGTCGCTGACACCCGCCTTCTTGAGATGAAAGTCGCTCGGGTAGTGGTAAGGCGCACCGAGATAGGCGCCGAAATCGGATTCGCGGCCGGGATTGTGTGCCGTCGAAACGGGCGAACTTGCAGACGTCGGTGGGGCGGCGTCGCGATCATTGGGAAGCGCGGCTGCCGCTACGAGCAACCCCATCGCGGCGACGGTCGCGATGATCTGAGCGCTGCGCGGGATGTCAGGGAGAGCAGGCGTTTGCGTCGGCCATAATGGGGCCGATAGAATTTCGCGCATCAACATGGTCAGTCTCCCCCGGACAGCGCGTGCCGATCTTGCGGATCGACCTCGCGAGTGTCCCTTTTGGCCGCATCTGCCGCGGCCGCAATGGCTTTACGCGGGTCCACCGCTTGCTTGCAAGCTATCGAGCATTCTGTTCACTGCGGCAATCTGCGGCGCGTCCCGCGTCAAATACTGAGACCCAGTATATCCCCACCAATCCCAGCAGGCCTGGGGATTGATTGGCGATGCGGAGACCTGGGGAAAAAGAACGATCAGGCGGTTCGTGTCGGCCCATCGTGCGAAGCCTGACTCTTTGATGAACGTGTCGCCGACCATTTCGCGGTTCTGCGAGCAGCCGTGAAAGGCGATGTGAACGCGGCAACCGGGTGTTTCGCGGCAGCTTTTTGGAACGTAGACGACACCGGTTTCCGCGAGTCCGCTGCTCGCATCGTTGCCATCGAACGGCCGTTGATCGAAGTCGACGAATTGGCCTGTCGGTGTTTGGTCGCGAGGCTGAAGGTTGCCGTACAACTGTTTCAGCAATTCGCCGGCCTGATCGTAATTGCAGTTAACAATGTAGGGTTCGGCCGATGTTGGGCAGGCGTTGCCTTCATGGTCCGTGACGAACGCGTGACCAGCAGGGACATTCGAGACGAGCTTGATATTCGATTCCGGCACGCCGAGCTTGGCGTAAAACTCGGCGGCGTGCTTGACGATCGATGGTGCGACGGTGTGATCGGACGTGCCGGTGAAGAGATAAAGGCGGTCGCGCGTAACATCCGCGATCGGGTCGATCTCGCCGTTTGCGGCGCGCTCCTCGGCTTTTTTGGCAAGCTCGGTCGGATCGGCGACGCCCCAGGATTCGAGCAGATCCAGCATGCAGCCGTTGACGGCTTTACTGAGATTGAGGAAGGCGGTGCCGGTTCCGGGGATCGTATTGGCGAAGATGCTTTCCGAGCAGCCATAAGGTCCGCCCGCGATGATGGCGGCGCCGATGACGCGCTTGGCGTGAGCCATCTGAAATTGCCCTGCCATATAGGCGCCCGATGAAATGCCCGACACGGTGGTTTCGTCGACATTCGCACCAAGCGCTGGGAGCGGCCGCGCGTCCTTTGCCTGCTTCGGCTCGTTGCAGCCGCCGAGGCCGAGCACCGTTGCTGCGGCGATAACTGTTCTGGCCAGAATTCGGAGGCTGCATTTCATCGTGCGAAAGATCCGGTCATGCGGCGAACAGAATACAATCTCGCGGCGCGGCTGAGGCCAAATTGCGGTTGAGGTAGCAAAGCGGGGCTGCGTCGCCTGGAGATTAGCGCGCCGCATGCGCCTGCGCCACATACGCCAGCGTTATCTCAGCCGGATGGACACGCGATCAGTGCGGCCGTTGGCGTCGATGACGGTCAGCTTTGTAAACCCGGCGCTTCCCGGCTGCCATGTGACTTCTCGCTGATGGGCATCGGATTTGATCGGGGTGCCGTCGACAAGCCAAGTCAACGGCAACGCGCCGCCATCGGCTTTGAGCACCAGCGGATCGCCGCCGAGATCGGATTCGTCGATTTCGGATTGATCGGGCGGGAAGGAGATCAGCACAGGCGGTTCAATAAAACGTCCGGTTGCTGGATCGTCGCCTGGATCGCGCCAGCGTTTCAGCGGGGCGGGAAGATCGGCGTTGGTGCCTCTGATGGCATTTGACGGCGCGCTTTGCAGCGGCACGCGCTTTTCAGAAATGCGTGCGAAGGCGTCGAACAGGATCGGCGCTGCTGCCGTGCGCCCGAGGATGCCCGGTACACTGGAGTTGTCGGGTTTGCCGACCCATGCGGCAACAACGTACTTGCCGTCGTAGCCGATCGCCCAGGCGTCGCGATAGCCGTACGATGTTCCGGTCTTGTAGGCGAAGCGGCCGCCCTTGGCGTTCGGCGGTGGCGGTGCGTCCTTGAGAATATCCGTCACGTACCAGGCGGCGAGCGGCGACATAAGGCGGTGAGCGTTCACCAGTGGCTTGACCCGCGTTGCAGCCATGGCGCGGGCGCGTTCGTCGAAGCGATGGACGAGCGTGATGCTGTCGCCGCCGCGTGCCAGGGCGGCGTAGAGCTGAGTCATCTCTTCGAGCGTCAGCCCCGTTCCGCCAAGCGCCATGGCAAGCGTCGGTTCGGACTTATCTGGAAAGCGTGCATCGACGCCCGCGCGCCGGAAGCGGCCGACGAGCTTGCCTGGTCCGACGCGCGCAAGCACGCGGACAGCGGGAATATTATAGGATTGTTCGAGGGCTTCGCGGATCGAAACGGTGCCGTGGAAATTTTCGTCGAAATTCTTCGGCGCATAGGTGCCGAAGCGGGTCGGCCGGTCGTCGATGAGGGTTTCAGGATGCGCGAGGCCCGCTTCGAATGCGAGGCCATAGATGAACGGCTTCAGGGTCGAGCCCGGCGAGCGCACGGCTGTCGCCATGTCGACGGCACCCTGACGTTCTGAATCCATGTATCCGGGCGATCCGACCTCGGCGAGAATTTCGCCGGTCTGGTGATTGGCGACGATAACAGCAGCCGAAACTTTGTCGCCGATGAGCTGCGCTTGCTCGGCGACAAGTTTTTCGAGGCTTGCCTGCAGGTTTCGATCGAGCGTCAGCTTGATGAGCGGTTCGGTTGGACGGGCGGCGACCTGCGCTTCCGTCAAATGCGGTGCGAACATCGGGAACGGATAACGCACGGTTGGAATGCGCTCTGCCTTGGCTTTCGTTGCGTCCGCCTGGGTTATGACGTGAGCCGCAACGGCGCGAGCAAGCACACGATTGCGCGCGTGCCGGGCGGCTTCGGGAAAGCGGTCGAGGCGGCGTTGCTCTGGCGACTGCGGCAGAGCGACGAGCAATGCCGCTTCGCCGAGCGATAAACGCTTTGGTTCCTTGCCGAAGTAGGCGAGCGACGCGGCGCGAATGCCTTCGAGGTTTCCGCCGAACGGCGCAAGGCGAAGATAAAGTGTCAGGATTTCTGTTTTCGAGCGTGCGCGTTCAAGTTCGACGGCGCGCGCCATTTGGCGCAGCTTGCCGCTTGCCGTCCGCTCGTGTTTGCCGTCGAGCAGCCGTGCGACTTGCATCGTCAGCGTCGAGCCGCCGGAGACGATGCGTCCGTGGCGGACCATTTGCAGGACGGCGCGCGCAACGGCTTTCGGATCGACGCCGTGGTGCCTGTAGAAACGCTTATCCTCGAAGGCGAAGAGCATTTTGAGATATTTCGGGTCGACGTCCTTCGGACTGACCGGCAGTCGCCAGTTGCCTTCGGTCGTCGCAAAAGCGCGCAGCAAACGATTGTCGCGATCGACGACGGTGACGGACGTCGCCTTTGCTTCTTCGAGCAGCAGCGGCCCGGCGTCGGCGAAGGCCTTGCAATAGAGGCCGTAGGCAGTGCCTGCGCAGATGACGAACATCACTCCGACCGCCATTCCGATGCGGCGTATGCTGGCACTTCTCCCCTCCCCTTGACGGGGTGGGGTCGGGGGTGGGGTGTCACTAGAATCGAGGTCCGTCCGATCGATTGAGCTAGTGCCTCCCCCCACCCCTAACCCCTCCCCGCGTAGGGGGAGGGGAATTAGAGACGCGATGCGCTTCGAGAAAGACCCCAGCCGCAACAAATCGCTTACTCCTTCGCCGAGACAGTCAACGTGCCAGCGGCGGTACGGGCGTAGCGTTCGGGGCGGTACATGTCCTCTACTGTTGCCGCGGGATGGATGAAGGTTCCCGGACTTACGGCGCGGACGATGTAGGCAAGAGTCGCGGAAACAGGTGGCGACTTTGTCTGCGTGCTTCCGTCCGGCGCGACTGCGGAATTATCGTCCGGTGTCGGAGTCGAATCCTCGATAGAGCCGTTGCCTTCATTTGTCGTGCGAACGTTGGCGAAGTTGAATGCCGCGACGAAGCGATCATCACGGAATTCCGTGTGCTCCGGCTCGGCCGTCGACTTAAGCCATGTGAGGCCCGAAATCGAACCGCTGTCCACCAGATGCGGATTCTCGATCTCGAAGCCCGCCGGCAAGCGATCGACAACCATGACGCGGCCGCTGTCCTCATCGGAAGTAATCTTCACCGTCATGACGAAGCGGTCGTTCTGCTTCACGTCGGCCTTGTCACCGGTCGAGCTGGCGAGATCGACTTTCTTGCCGTCGAGCGAGTAGGCCTGCCGCTCGATCGTAAAGCCTTTCGAGACGGCGGGTTCCGGCGTCAACGCGGCGCCAATAACTGAGATCACAGTATCAACAGCGGTGTCGCCGTTGTTGGTGATCGTCAGCGCGCCGTTCTTCAGCTCGGCGGGCGTTAGACCGCGCAGCACCGGTCCCGATGTCGGCTTGCCGTCAACCGAGAGCGTCGTCCCCTTGACCTCGTCGTTGAGCGCTTTGGCGGCAAGCAGCATCCAGGCCTGCTCCTGGGTCGAGGTGTAGTTGCGGGACTCGTAAGCCTTGGCGATGACGTTGGCGAGCTTCGGCTGCTCGGCTTTGGCGACGCCTGTCTCGGCAGCAAGTGTCACGAGCGCAGCGCCGTCGCGCAGGGTTGAACCGTAGTCGTTGCGATAGCCCGTGTCGGGCGTCGTGTCGGGCATCATCGCGAGTGCTGCAGTGAATGCCCGTTCGGCCCGTTCCTTGTCGCCCATCATCGCGAGTGCCGCGCCGATCTGTGCCTTGGCCAGCGGTGTCGAGAAGCGATCGATGCGCGTATCGGCGTAGTAGCGGAGATCGCCGATCGGAGCGCGGGCATTGCGGGCGAGCACGTAAAGCGCATAGGCGCGATCCTCACCGCCCTTCTCGAAGTCGGAGGCATAGGCGATGAAGTTCTGCAGCCGATCGAGCGCGCGATTGAAGCCTTGGCGCGGCACGTCGTAATGCGCTTCCTTGGCGCGGGTCAGGAAATCGGTGACGTAGGCGGTCAGCCAGAGATCGGTGTCCGAGGGACCCCAGACGCCGAACGCGCCGGAGGAATCCTGCATCTCGAACACGCGAGCGATTGCTTTCTGCACGCGTTCTTTGAGTTCCTTGTCCTCGGCGACGCCGACTTGTGCCGCCAGTGCGTTGGCGACGACGAGCGGCATGGCGCGGGAGACCGTTTGCTCGGCGCATCCATAAGGATAGCGGTCGAGCTGCGCGAGAAGCGTCGGCACGTCGAGGCGCGCGGCTGGTCCGACCGAGACGTTGATGCGTGTCCGCGACGGGATCAGGTCGTAAGCGAGGTCGGAGTTGATGGTGAGATTGCCGCCATGCGGTTTCAACGACGAGATCGTCGTGCGCTTGATGTCGCCCGCAGGCGGCAGGACGTCGAACGTCATTTCGCGTTTGACCGCGAGATCGTTCGGGCCGGTGACGACGGCTTTGAGCGTCAGGCGGCCAAGCGCATCAGGCTTGAAGTCGATGCGCTGCATCTCGCGTTCGCCGGTCTTGAGATCGACCGATTTCTCCGCAATCGGCGTCAGAGTTTCGTTGGTGTCGTCGCCTTCCTTTTTCGAAAGCGTGAGCTTGTATGCAGCCGAGGGGCCATCGACATTGTGCATGTCGAAGCCAAGTTTGACGTCATCGCCAAGCGTCAGGAAGCGCGGCACGGCGACGGTCAGCGCCACCGCGTCGCGAACGATTAGGTCGCCGGACCCGTGGCCAACTTTGTCCTTGCTCCAGGCAACAACCATGACGCGAACGGTGCCGTTGAAATCGGGCAGTTCGAAATCAACGCTTGCCGTGCCGTCTTCCTTTACCTGCACGATGCCGGAATAGAGTGACACGACTGTTTCGACGGTTGGATTGCCCTGCATTGCCGGGCCGCCCGCGTCGCCGCCTGAGCGGAGCTTGCCGCGGTCGGCGCGCATGCCGTCGATGAGCCGTCCGTAGAAATCGCGGATTTCGAACGACAGCTTCTGCTGTTGTGCAAACCAGTCCTCAGGAGCTGGCGTCTGGTAGCGCGTGAGATTGAGAATGCCGAGATCGACGGCGGCGACAACGACGCGTGCGTCTTCGCCCGGCGCCAGGCCCTCGACTTTCAACGGAATGTCGATCTTGCTGCCTGACTTGACTTTGTCAGGTAGCGTAACAGCAACCTTTAACTGATGACTGCTCTGATCGACGGGCAGCCACTTGATGCCGATGGCGCGGCTCGGCATACGCTTCAGCGTTTCGTCCATCGGGCGATAGAGGAGGGCGGCGACGTAAGCACCTGGACCCCAGGTGTCGGAGACGGGCACATCCACTTCGCCGCCGCCTTTGGCGATATCGACCTCCTTCATCATGTGAAGGCCGTTGCCGAGAACTGTGATGAGCGCCTTGCCGCCGAGCTTCGACGCGATACGGAGCTTGGCGGTGTCGCCGGCTTTGTAGCTGTCCTTATCGAGAGCGACGTCGAGCTGCTCGGGGCTGTCGACGGTGTCGCCGGACGTATACCAACCGGCGTTGAAAATGACGCTGGATGCAGGCCCGGTCGCATCGTTCGATGCGACGTCGAGGCGGTAGCGTCCCCAGCCGATCGATTGCGAGATGCGCGCGGGCTTATCGGCGGATACAGAAAGCGGGCCGCTGCCGATCTTGCGTTTCACGGTGACGGCTTCGTAGGTCCACGAGCCGTCGCGGCGATACCACTGCCAGTTGGTGTCGAGGCGTGTCAGCGTCCACGTCAGGTTGCTGTTCGTTTCCGGCCTGTTGTTGGCGTCGAGTAGCACGACGTCGAAGCCGGCGCTTTGATCTTCGGGCGCGGTGAGGTTGTCGAACAGCGCTTTGATACCGATGCGTTCGAGTTTCAGATCGACGGGCAATGTCAGATTGCGTTCGATTGTGCGGCCACCGGCTTCGCGCAACTTGACGCTGATCGCGGCTTCGAGCGGCTTCGGCGTCTTTGGCATTTGCGGCAGGACGATCGGGATCGCGGCTTTGCCGTCCTTGTCCATCGCGAGGTTCGACTCAAGCGGCTGCCGCGCGGGTGTTACAGATTCGTCGGCCTGTCCGAAAACATAACCTGCGTAGCCTGGGACATCCTTGTTCGAGGCTTTGATGACGACGTCGCCTTCGAGAGCCAGACCGGCTGCGGGCGGCCCGTAAAGATAGTGCCCATCGGCGTCGATCGTCTGGTTGGCATCGGGTGTCAGCGTCGCGACTTTCGCCGAGAGTTTCATGTCGAGGCGCTCGGGAACGAAGTCCTCGACAAGGAATGAGCGTTCGGCGATTGCGGGTGCTTTGGGGTCGGTGTGTAACCACAGACGCCACGTGCCGGTCATCGCGGTCTTGGCAAGCTGAAGGGTGAAGTCGCGGCCGCCCAGTCCCTGATCGTTCATTACCGTGCGCGTTTGCTCGACGCCGTCGGGGCGCGAGACGATCAGCGTCGTTGGGATGGATGAGGCTTTGCCGAGCTGATCGCGGACAAGGGCAGTGATGTTGACGTCTTCGCCGCCACGGTACACACCGCGCTCGGTATACATGTAGGCGTCGACCGGACCTGCGGGGTCACGGCCTTTGACGCCACGATCGGAAAGATCAAAGGCATTGAGCGTCAGATCGAGAAAGGCGTATTCGCCAGCGCCTTTTTCGGCGACGAGGATCGCTGGCGCCGAGCCGCCGTCGCCTTTCGTGATGGCGGCATCGAACTTGGCGTAGCCGTGCTCATCGGTTGTCGCGGTCGCCAGCACTTCGTTGTTGCGGGCGATGAGTTTGACGTTCGTTCCAGCAATCGGTGTCGCGTCGCTCAAGGAGCGGACGAACGCGTGAATGCCGTCGCCGCCCGTGAACGCCGTCAGGCCAAGATCAGAGACGATGAACCATTGCGTGGCACGCTCGTAGCCGTCGTTCTTCGTTTTTTCCGACGGCATCGCGACCATGACGTAGACGCCGGGTTCGAGCTTGCCTGTCGCATCCGTAACGGGGACAGCCGTCGTTACCTCCTCGTTGAGCTTGGAGGCGATATCCATCGTTCCGGAATAGACCTTGATGCCGGAGCGGTCGCGGATGTTGTTGACGTCGTAGCTCGAAAGCTGGCGCTGCATATCGCCCGATTGAAGCGTTGCGGCGAGGGCGCGGTCGCCGATGCGATAGATCTCGACGTCGATTTTGTTGGTGTTCGTCGTGACGACCGGGATTCCTTGCTGGCCGCGTGTCGGAAGCACGTAAGCTTTGCCGCTGAACCGCACGAACGGCGAACGGTCTGGAATATAAACTGCGATGTCGGACGTCTTGAGTAAGGTCTCACCGATGTTCGACGGCAAGCCGGCGCGGATCTGCACGACGTAGCGTTCGCCGTGCTTTAGGCTTTCGATGCAGAGCTGCTGGCCGTCCTGAACGAGGTTCTGCGGGTCTTTGCCATTCACCGATATGAACTTCGCGACGTCGGTCTGCGTGCGGCTGAGATCTTCGGAAAACTCCAGGCAAAGGCGGGGAGGCGTCGTCTCGTTGTCGGTTTTGTAGTCGGTCATGCGGAAACCGTACTGTCCGCGCAGTTTGTCGTAGGCTTCGCGCGTTTGCTGATTGTCGGCGAGATCGAGGCTCAGCTTCAGGGCGTCGATCGCGGGCCGCCAATAGGAACGCCGTTCGAGTGTCTGCCCGAGGACGTAGAGTGCGTGCGCCTTATCAGGCTGAGTGCTCGCGAGCTGATAGCCTCGGTAGGCAGCTCCGGACGCGTAAATCGGAAGATCGTAGCGCTCGCTACTGAGGTTCGGGTCGGGCTTGATCGCAAGCAGCGCCTCGGCGAGACGCGTCCAGGATGACCAGTCTTTATCGTCTTCGGCAACAGCGGCGGCCAGGCTTCGCGACGCGGCGCGCGGATCGGAGGCAAAGACCTTTTCGGCGTCAGTTTTGAGTACTGCTGCCGGTTTTCCCTCGGGTTTCCAGTTTGCCTTCAGGAACGCTTCATAGCGCTTGGCGTCCGACGCAATGCCATGATGCGAAAATACCTTTTCGGCGGCGGTGGCACCGTTGAGGGTTGTTAGTAGCAGCATCGAAATGAAGGCGAGGCGCGCGAGGAAAAACATGGGGTGCCATCCTGTCGGTACGTGCGCGGCGGCGGGCGCCGTTAGCTTAGCCCGGAGAGTATCGATCCGGGGTCGTGGGTTCGGTAGCCCAACAAGGCCCAACGGCCGAAGCACGGCAGCAATTTGCCGGTTGTCGGTGCTTGCGCGTTCTTGCGCGTTTTTTCCGACGCCCTCATGGCGACCTGCAATGTATCAGACGGGCGACAGGCGGGGATAAGTTTTCAGGGAAATAAATTCGTCAGCTGGACCGCGTTCACACAGCCGCAATGATCCGCGCGCAGAATAAGATCGCGCGCGGGGACATCTTCCGGAGCGTTTTTGATTGGAGGATTTTATTGACGGTGGGGCCGGTGAAAGCCCTGAACGGAATCCGGCTGTCCGGCTGCGAAAATTTCCGGCGCGATCTCGGGATTTTTCCCGGAAGCCAGCGGTTTTGCGCGAGCCCATAGTCTTTCGAACGAGATGGTCGCGCACTTGCGGGCAACCAGATCGGCCTTGTGGTAGAGTTCGAATGCGTCGCGCTTGTTCGGATCGCGACGCAAGCAGTCGCCGATCCAGACGTGCGTGCGGCCGACGACGAGCTGCTCGTGGGAAGCGCCGAAACGCGGGTCGGCGAGAAGGCGGCACTCGATTCCGGCGATGTCGCGAAGTGAAGGCGACGCATTTTCGATACGCGTATCGGCGATGATGAGCCGGACATCGGCAGCCGAGGATGTTTCCAATAGCGCAGCGAAAAGCGCTCGTGCCGCGGGGCTGTCGGCGTTCCGCGCGATCATCATCACGGTGCCGGGATCTTCAGTGCCTTCGGTAAGGACCGCCAGGCTTTCGACAATGAAATCTTTAAGTCGCGTTTCCTTATCCGTTCGAGACATCGTCATGAGCTGCGAAGGCGAAGAAATGCGCATCTGAAAAACCCCATAATCAATTCGCACTGGTCGCCGGATGAACTGCCCCCCGGCGGATTCCAAGAGGGCCATTTAAGCCGAGAAGACGTTAAACAAGCGTTGCGGCTCGGTTCGATTTATGGCGCCGAGCATTATCTCTTTTTTTGTCCAAGGATTTTCTTTCAGACCGCATGTGTCGTCGCCATGAGCAGCGATCCAGCGCCTGATCATTGTGGGATGGGAATTTTCAAGATCGCCAACCACAATGGCGCTGTCGGCGAAGTTTGCGGAATCTGATGCGGGAGGTCTGCAATATGGCTGACACAACGGTGCTTTAAGGCCGTCGCCGGATCAGTGACGGTCGCACGGTAAGCGCGGCGTCAGACTAGCCGGCGGAGGAGGCGTCGTGCTGAGTGAAGGCAACGCTGTGGCCGGTGTTCAAAGCGAACGCAAGGCGAACGCCGAACACGCGCGAATTCAATCTCTGCCTTTACGACGCAAGGCTCAGAAATTGTTCATAAGAATGAAAAGGCCGACGCCAATTGCTGGACCAATGAGAGTCGCAATGACCATCATGACGAAAGGCTTCGCCATCATAACACTTACCCCGCACTGAACTCTTGAAGTTCACTCCCAACCGCACTCGGCCATTCTCAAAGCCTGCATCGGCTGGTTTGCCCCCTCAGCCGCGGCATTCTCTGTTCGCTGAGAGAGGGCCGCCCCCTCACTGCGTAGCTGGCATCCAATCCCAATGATCAGCTACGTCCATATTATATCGACGCAAAGAGAGTTGACAGTCCCCGCGGTATTTTGCAGCCGTCACCGGAGAACTCGGTTCAACATCCGAAAGCGCTTCGGACGAGGCGCGGCGACCCCATCAGCCGGGATTGATCGACGGCTAAAAAAATAATCGATTCAAGGTATTGCTCTAAGCGTATCTCATTGCTGCTACACTTAATTAAGCAACTATCTGCATCGCAATATCACGGAGTATTTCGTGTAGTGAAACGCGAATTGAATGCAGGGCTACCCGGCCAATTCGAAATTAACGAAGATCGAATAGCCGAAGCTGGCGCTCATCGAGACCGCGCGTTTCGGCGGCCAATTGCTCGATGCGGTCGAACGGCACCTGCTCGGCCGCGATCAATGAGCGCTGCGCCTTCATCGGCCTCACCAAGCCTTCCTGAACAAGATGGAATTCGCCGACGGTCTGGCCGGGGAGCGCGGTTGCCGGATCGAGTCCCGATTCCGACTGGAACGCGGCCTTGAGTTTGCGAAGCGCGGTGTCTTCGCGGACGCGGCCGATAAACCAGCTCGTGATCTGATCGCGGCTTTTATAATCGAGGTCGCCGGGCGATTGCGTCGCGAGCATCATGCCGAGACCCGCGGAGCGGGCGCGTTTCAGCAAGCTCTGCAAAGGCTCCGCCGTGGCGGGCTTGGAGTTCGCCGGAATATAAAGGTCGGCTTCGTCGAACATGACGACGGCCTGCAGCTCGTCATTCGGGTTGCGCTGGCAGAAGCGCAAAGCTTCCGACAGGAACTGTGAGACCCAGAACAGGATATTCTCGTTGTCGCCGAGGAAGCCCGTGTAGATGACGGACAGGCGCGTGCGGTTGGGGCGCTGATAGCGGCCGAGACCGAGCAGGCTTTCCATGCGCAGGCTCTCGCCGCCGCCTTCAAAGAGGGCAGCATTGCGCAGGCGGAGCGAGTCAAGCTGGGCGACGAGATCGCGGCGGAGCTTGCCGGACGGGTCCATGCGCTGCGTCTGATCCGTCAGCTCGGGATGCTCGTCCTCGAGGAGATGAATGAGGTCGGCGAGCGTCACTTCGCTGGTCGAGAGCGAGCCCAAAACCCGCAGCGCCACAGCCAGGACGCCGGACTGCTTCTGGTGCGTTGCCGAATTTTTCAGATGCAGCATTTCGCCGAGCGCTGCCGCCGACAGGTTGGCGAGAAGCTGCTGCTCGTGGTCGGGAAGCTCGTTGATGCCGTTGGGTAGCAGCGTGATCGAAATCGGCCGGCCGGAGGCGCGTCCGGGCGTATAGACGGCGACGTCAATGGCGTCGGCGAGCTTTTCGCGCTCGGAGCGGCGATCCGGCGTGTCGTTGTCGTTGGCGCGCCAGACTTCGGGGTTGGCATAGCTTGCGAGGTCGCCCTTACGGTCGATCAGGACGGCTGGGACGCCGCGCAGAAGGAGCTGTTCGATGAGCGACAGCGCCAGCGTCGTTTTACCGGAGCCTGAGCCGCCCAGGAATGCCGCGTGGCGCTTCAGCACGCTCTTGTTGAGCGTCACCGGATTGCCGCGATGGCTCTTCTCGCCGCCCGCAAGAATGCTGGCGCCGTAGCTGCCATTCTCGTCGAGAATGACGGACATCGGCAGGTCGTCGTCATTCGCGGGAAGGGCAGGGTCGCTGTCCGTCGCGACGGCGCGCGCCTGCTCAGATGACAGCGCATCGAAGCCGTCGAGCGACGACTGCGGATCATCCATTTGTTTGGCGACGAGGCGCGGTACCGGGCGGCCAAGAAGATCGAGACGGAGAAGATGCGTTATCGAAATCAGGCTTGAGAGAGGCTTGGTGCCTTCGAGCCACTGCATCATCCCGGTATCGCCGCGATGATGGGCGGTGAATTCGCGGACCGTCATCATGCGCTCCCACTCGGGGATCGGCACGAGCAATTGGCGTCCGCCGCCGTCGCGGAATTTGCGGAACGCCTGGGCGGTCTGGTTC
The DNA here is from genome assembly GCA_025927515.1 of Hyphomicrobium sp. Classification (GTDB taxonomy): domain Bacteria; phylum Pseudomonadota; class Alphaproteobacteria; order Rhizobiales; family Hyphomicrobiaceae; genus Hyphomicrobium_B. The sequence continues at coordinate 4,802 of JAICLG010000002.1, read as the reverse complement.
TTCTTGTTCGGTGGGAAATCGCTGGCGCGCAGCATGAAGCAAGGCTTGCCCTGCATCGCCGTCAGCACCTTATCGAGCTGCCGCTTGAGGCCGCCGCCCTGCGTCGGGCGGTTGCACAGGAAGACGCGGACGTCGTTGGCGAAGCCGGTGCGATGGCGAACCGTCAGGTCGAAAGCCGGCAAGTCGTCGCCGAGTTCGAGCCGCTTGACGGTGACCTCGATCGCTTTGCCCCATTCGTCGCGCGCGAGCGCAAGCGCCGCTGAAAGGATATCGACCAGCTCCTGGTCGTCGGCGGGCATTTCGGCTTCGCTTTCGTTGGCAAAGCGCTCCCACATTTCGCGAAACTGCACCGCCGAGATCGTCGGGGCATCGTCGTCCCCGCCGAAGCCGACGGCCGCACCTAGGGCTTGCGCCAACGTCGAGATGAAGGACGGGCGTTCTTCCTCGGGTTCTCGTTCGTCGTCTTCCGTCGACGTCGCTTCCCTGAGCCGAGATTGAGCGTGCTCCAAGAGCCGTCGCGTCGACAGGCCGCCGAATTCTTCGAAGAATTGCGGCCCGAAAAATTGCGTGGCGTCGGGAAAGCTCAGGCCGGCGCCGTTGGCTTCCGAGTGATAGGCCAGCCGCTTCGAAATGATGAGGCGCGCTTCTTCCGGCGTGCGGCTTTCGCGTAAAAGCACGGGGCCGGACTTCTCGATGCGGTCGATATAGGATTGCGCCACGAGACCGCGCACCTGACCGTAAAAGTCTTCGAGGCACGAGATGATGACGATGGCGTTCGTCAGCCGGTTGGCGATCTGAATGAGGTCGCGGATGGCGCGCTGAAAGCGATCTTCGGCATTATCGAAGAAACGCAAATCCTCGACCTGATCGATGCAGAAGACGAGCGCGGCCCGATCGACGGTCCAGACGAGCGCACCGAGCGCCGCGATGATCTCGAAGGCGCGATCCTCGCCGTTGTTCGGATCGAGGGCGCTGACGGCTTCGTGCGCGATCCCAGTCAACTGGCGTCCATTGAGATATTGCCGGATGCGCTGGTCGATGCGCGGGTCGTGGCGCTGAAGGTACAAAAGCGCCCGCACGATGTTGATATCGAGCTCGCGCGTTTGGAATTTTTCGCACGCTACGATCTGATCGGCGAGGCGCAGGATAAGGCGCGCCAGCTGTTTGTCGTCGAGCGTCGCGTCGCGGAGCTTGTCGAGGTCGGCAGACGAGATGACCTCGGAATCGAGAACCATCCGGTTCGTCAGCCGCGACAACGCGGATTCGCCGAGGCGATCAGGATCGTAGGGTTTCTCAAGCGAATGCACGAGGCGGCGCAGATAGAATTCGGCGTAGTTCTGTACGTCGGGCGTCATCTGCGCGTAGCCGAAATAGCTATGCCCGGTGCGATGCGAGTCGGTCCGAAGGGCGCGCAGCAAATGCGTTTTGCCGGCGCCTGACTGCCCGTGAAAAAGCAGAATGCGCTCGGGCGTGTGATAGCCGCGCCCGGATGTGATCGTCGTCAGCAGATCGTTGAATTTCTGACGCGCCTTGGCGTGGATCTCCGGCACGTCAACGGGGTCGGCTCGCCAGAGATCGTCTTCCCAAGTGATCGAATGCTCGAACGCCTCGCTCAGCTTGTCGGGAGAGAGCGGGGGAGCATACGACATATTCTTGAGTGGACCGCCTTCGACGCCCATTTCCTACCAAAATGCCTTTAATCTTGGACGCGCACGAAGTGCCAGACGGTGTTCTTGTAGAGGATCTTTGAGTCCTCAAGCGATTTCAGATCGCGACCATCTTTGAGATCGGCGGTCGTTAATTCGACCTGACCCGAACGGTGGGCTTCCGCGAGCATTCCTTTGAACGCAATCTCGGATAAGCCCCAGTCGGGTCGCGCGTTGCGAATCGCCTTCCATACCAAAGAGATAAACGCCTTCCGATTGCCTGGCCAGCCCTCAGCGACAGGCCGTGCCGCATCGATCACAGCGAGGCAAAATTCTGCCATGTCGGGCGGCGACGTGGCGCGAGTGATTGGCGGCGCAACTTCCGTGATGGGGATGCGGTCATTGGCGGGCTTCGGAGTCGGTTGAGGGATTGTCCGACGGGGGCTTTCGCTGCGCGACGTACGCAAAGCCGATTCCTGGGAGGCTTCGTCTGGGTCCTTGGGGAGCATCAACCCGCGAAGTACGGCCAGTTCGAGTGCGTCGAGCGAATGCTCGCGGCTGCCGGCGACCTCGCAGGCGAGGTGGGCGATCAACTTGCCGTCGCTGGCAATCTCGCGGGGCTGTTTGAAGAGCTGACCGGCGAGGACCCGTCCTGCTTTCGCGGGTAGGCCCGTACCCTTGCGCAGCCCCGTCTTGATTTTGTTTCCGAAAGCATGTTCGAGGGCGATGATCGCCAGGTCAGCGCGGAGGTCAGCGGGCGACTGCGGCCGGGCGGTCGATTTTCCGAAGTGATGCTGCAACACGATGGCGGCGAGTCCCTCGATGCGTTGCAATGCCTTTCTGATCGCGGGCGTGTCATTGGTCTGGAGCGCGCGGAGGAGGAGCGCCGTTCTCACGTCGGTCCATGTGCTTGACGGAGTCTTGGCAGGAGGAAGAAGAGCATCTGCAACCTGAAGCCCCTTGGCCGAGGCTGTCAGTCGGCCTTTTGACTCGGCGATGAGCTGGTTTCCCGTCAGCGTGCTGATCCCAAGTTCGGCTGAGCGACGAAATTCAGCGCCCGGGAGCCTCGGAGCAAAGAGGGGCGCCACGTCGCGCTGCAAGTCGGCTCGTGTCGCGGTTCCAGCCGAAATGCGCAGCAGCACCAGATCTTTCACGGTCAGTTGCGCGGACGGATCTTCTATTTTCCGCTCAGATTGTCCGATGGCTGCACTCATCGAAGGCCTCCCGGCGCGAATCAAGTTGCGGCGACGACTGTTGATGATCAGCCGAGTACTTCCAAGGGGTTGCGGCGCACGACCCACAGTCCGCGAGAGGAGGGAAGGCCCGGAAGTGCTCGAAGGCGTTCTTGCCGTCAGGGTTTTGCCGCCGGGCGGTCAAAATCGCGACACCTTGTTGGAGCGAACATTGACCCGGGGCAGGATTGGGTTCGTGAGGGATCCGCGTGAGTGTGAGTGGGATATCGCGGCGGCGCGCTGCGGAGCGTGATTCGCGCCGCGTTAGCGTTAACACCGGGTTAACGGATTTCCGGCAATGATCGGGGTTCGCACACGTTTTGTGCCGGGAGTAGCCGTTATGTATCGCGTCGCGCTCGCTGCCGGGTTCGCCACCAGTCTGGCTGGCTGCAGCCTCGGTTCCATGCCCCTCTCCTCAGGCTTTACCGAACCGGAGATGACCACATCGTCTCTGTCGTCGCCGTCCTACAAGAGCGTTGGTCTCGGCGGCGATCCTTCGGTGCCGCGCAACACCCAGGTCGCCTCCATCGATCGAGCGCCGAGCGGTTCCTACGAGAAAGCGGCGCCGGGCGTCCTTTCAGACCGCGATTATTCGCACACGTCACTGAATGCCGAGATGGCTCGGGACATCATCAACGCCTACCGCAAGAAGCATCATCTGAAGCCCCTGAGGCTCAATGCCGAGCTTACGGAAGCGGCTAAGGCGCATTCGCGCGATCTGGCAAAATGGGATCGCATCTCGCATTACGGTTCCGATGGGTCCAACCCGTGGGATCGAGTCAAGCGCGCAGGTTATCGGGCGCGCCTGGCGGCGGAGAACGTCGGGACAGGTCAGGTCGACTTCAAGGAAGTGATGCGCGGCTGGGAAGAAAGCCCCGGCCACAACAAAAACCTCCTGACGCCGGATGCCACGAACATGGGCATCGCGCTGGTGCAGGACCCGAAGACGGAATTTAAATCCTTCTGGACGCTCGTGATCGCGGCGCCGATGTAATTCCCTGATCCTCGCTTCAACTCCACGGCCGAGCTTGACCCGGCCTACAGTGTTGTTTGTCGCGCTGTCTGAGCGTGTTGCTCCATGGAGGGAGTGTGTTGATCGCAAACGCGCGCCTTCTGCAGCCTAGCCATCCGAGGCGAGCCCCTCTTGAAGACCCGAGATCCAGGGAAATGTCCGGTGTGTGATCCTTGGCCCCGGCTCGTCGCTACGCTCCGGCAGGGATGACAATGGGAATCAGAACTTCGGCAGGTTTCGCCAGATCGGCATTTGAATATCGAGACGGCGCCAGACGACGATGGCGTTCAGGAGCGCGGTACTCGTCAGCGATATCGCGGTGGCGCTGGCGGCGCCCACGAGGCCGAACCTCGGCACAAGGATGAGATTGAGTGCAATGTTCAGAAACGCGGCGCCCGAGAGGACAGCGGCGCACAGCTTCTGCTCGCCGAGCATGTTCAATAGGTATTCGGCCGGGCCCATCGCCGAGCGCGAGAGGAAGCCGATGACGAGGATGCACATCACCGGATAGCCTGTCGCGAATTGCGGTCCGAACAGTGACAGCAGCGGCTTGCCGAGGACCAGAATGACGAGCGCGCTGGCTAGCGACGGCCAGAACGTCCAGTTGACCGCGTCCTTCACGAAGGCGCGCAGTCCCTCGTTATCGCCGCGCGCATTGAGGGCGGCGAACTTGTGCGCCACGGCGCTCCCCACGGCGTAATGCACGAACATGATCAGAGCCATCGTCTTGCCAGCGGCGAAATAAATGCCGACGTCCGCCGGCGGCATGAAGCGTGTGATGACGAGGATGTCCGTATTCTGCAAGAGCAGCTCAGCGCTCATCATGACGAGCAGCGGCAGTGAAATTTTGAACCACGCGGGGAAATCGCTGGATCGGGGCCCGGCCGCGATCGTCATTCGCATGCGCCTGTT
>JAICLG010000077.1 GCA_025927515.1 Hyphomicrobium sp. | reverse complement strand
GCCATGAAATCCGGCATCGTCGCGCAAAGACCTCCGATCGCCTGGCGGAATATCGACGGCATCGGTTCGCCCGCGAACAGGTTCTCTCCCTGCCTGTCGGTGAGGCTGGCGTGGACATGCATGCCCGAGCCGACCCAATCGTGATGCGGCTTGGCCATGAACGTCGCATCGAGATCGTGGGCGCGCGCAGCGGCCTTCACGGCGCGCTTCAAGAGCAGGCCGTCGAGCGCAGCCGAGAGGGCGTCGCTATGTTTCAAGTTGATCTCGAATTGCCCAGGCCCCGACTCCTGCATAATTGCGTCGATCGGCAATCCCTGGGCGTCGGCAATCGCGTAGATGTCGTCGATGAACGCTCCGAGCGTATCCATCTCCTCGAACTGGAACGTCATCGGCCGTTCGGGATCCGACGACAGGCCGGGCGGCGTAACGAGCGAGAAATTGCCGTCTGCTGAGCGGCGCGTGACATAGAACTCAAGTTCCACGGCAGCGACGGGCTTCTGTCCGGCTGCCGTTAGTCGCTGGACCTGACCGGCAAGGACAGCCCGCGGATCCATGTCGCAGAAGTCTACCGGAACGACCACGGCCTGAGCATGCGTGCGTGCGCCAACCGGAACGGGCTTCAATGTGCCGGAAAGAATGCGGAATGGAATGTCGTGATCGCCCGTTTCCCAAAGGCGTCCGGTTTCCGCGATGGAATTGCCGCGCGGGTCGAGCACGTAAACGGAGGCAGGCAGAAAAAGCCCGTTCTTCACGACCCCGATAAGATCGCCACGCCGCACACGCTTACCGCGTGACATGCCGTTGATGTCGAACAGGACGATGTCGATCCACGCTACACGGGGATTGGCATTCAGGAAGGCTTCCGCCTCCTCGAGCGTGATGAACGCGTCGCTCATGCGGCTTGGCCTTTCGCGGTTCTGCCTCGGGCCGCGTCACCGAAACGGCGGAACAGCGCAATCGATGCGGGATTGGAGAGCGGCTTCCACTCCGGGTGCCACTGCACGCCGATGGAAAAGGGATTGCCGGCAGGCGCGCGAATTGCTTCGACCAGACCATCCTCTGCGAAAGCCTCGGCAACGAGCGGTCCAGCAAGCTTGTTGATCCCCTGCCAATGCAACGAATTCACGAGCAACTGATCCGTGCCGATCCAGCTCTTGAGTTCGCCTTCCAAGCGAACCTTGTGTTTTGGCCCGAACTTGATGTCGTAGTCTTCGTCCGTCGGCTCGCGATGATCGTGGTGGCCGTCAACCGCGTGCACGGCTTGGTGGAGCGTCCCGCCGAGCGCGACATTGAATTCCTGAAAGCCGCGGCAGATGGCAAAGAGCGGAAGCTTGCGCTCGATTGCGGCCCGGATCAGCGGCAGCGTCAACGCGTCCCGGTCGCGATCGATCATCGCGGGATCGAGCGGCGGCTCGTCGCCGTAGTGGGAGGGCTCGACATTCGAAAGGCTGCCGGGCAGGAGGATGCCGTCCGCCACGTCGAGAACGGAACCGATATCCGCCATGCTTTTGCCGAGCGGCATGAGCAGAGGCTGACATTCGGCGACCTCGGCAACGGCTGCCGAATATTTTCGCCCAACCGCATCGAAGATCAATCCGTCGAAATTCTTGGTGCAGCTCGGGATAACGATGATCGGCCCGCTCATGCCGTCACTTCTCCTTTGACGTCGGCAAATGTCTGGTCGAGGGCTTTCTGGATAGCCGCGCCCGCTTCGTCGAATTGGGCATCGGTCCAGGTGAGGGGAGGGGCGCAGACCATCGTGTCGAATACGGCCCGCATGATGAAGCCTTCCTGGAAGAAGTGGTCGCGGCAAATGAGCCCGACACGGCCGGGATCATCGAACCGGCGTCGCGTCTTCTTGTCGGCCACCAGCTCCATGGCGCCCATCATGCCGACGGATCGGACTTCGCCGACCAGCGGATGGTCCTTGAAGCGCGCCAGCATCCGGGCGAGGGCGGGGCCGGTCGTCTCCTTCACGCGCGGAACGAGCCGCTCCTGCTCCATGATCTCGAGATTTTTCAATGCCACCGCACAGGCAACGGGGTGGCCCGAGAACGTATAGCCGTGGTTGAAGTCGTCGTTCTCCGCCATCAGCGCTTCGACGATCATGTCGTCCACGATGACGCCCGAAAGCGGCACGTACCCCGACGTCGCGGCTTTCGCGAAGGTAATGAGGTTCGGCCGGATGCCGTAGTATTCCGATGCAAACCACGTCCCGAGCCGGCCGAAGCCGGTGATCACTTCGTCCGCAAGCAGCAGGATTCCGTACTTGTCGATGATGCGTTGCACTTCCGGCCAGTAGCTATCGGGCGCGATCTTGACGCCGCCCGCGCCCTGAACCGGCTCGCCTGCGAACGCGGCGACGTTCTCCGGCCCGCAGCGCAAAATTTCTTCTTCAATGGCGCGCGCCGCACGGAGCCCGAAAGCCTCCGGCGTTTCGCCATCGAAAGAGTCCCCGTACCAATATGGGTCCATCACATGGCGGAAACCTTCGTACATGGGATAGCTGTGACGATGCACGTGGGTCATGCCACCCATGGACCCGGAAGCGATCGTCGAGCCATGATAAGCGTTGTGGCGGCTGATGATGATCCGTCGTTTCGGCTCGCCCTTCAGCACCCAGTAATGCCGGATGAGCCGTATCGCCGTGTCATTCGATTCCGATCCCGACGAGCCAAAGAACACCTGATTGAGATTTGCCGGCGCCAGTTCGGCGAGCTTCCGTGCCAGCAAGACGACCGGCGGATGCGTCGTCTTGAAGAACGTATTGTAGAACGGCAGTTCCATGATCTGATCGTAGGCGGCCTGAGCCAGTTCCTTGCGGCCATAGCCGATGTTCGTCGTCCACAATCCGGCCATGCCATCGAGGATGCGGTTCCCTTCGCTATCGAAGACATAAGGCCCTTCCCCCTTCACGATCACCCTTGGACCTGTGGCTCTCAGCGACTGATGCGTCGTGAAGGGGTGCAGATGGTGCTGCGAGTCGAGATCCTGGAATTGCTTGGTCTGAAGGCGATTGGACACGGAAAGTTCTCCAGCAAATTGCGCGCCCGGAAGGGCGAAAGAAAAACGGCTGAGAGACGTCACTACGGCGTATAGCCTATGAGAGCGCACAATTTCAGAAGGTCGCGTTCGAGGCGGGCAAAATCTTCGGTGACGAGGGACGGCAAACGGCAACGCGCGGCATGATGATGCCGCAAATCCCTGGGCCGGATATACATCGATCTCATCGATGGAAAGTCCAATACTGGAAGCGCCGCGCACCACCGCAGAATAGGCTTTAATTTATTGATCGCGCGGGCTTTACTTGCTTCCCGCCGAGACTTAAATCTACACCGTAGAACTGTCAAGAGGCTCAGACGAATGGCTGCCTTAACCACCCGGGCGCGTCGCAAGGTCGATAAGCAGGCCATTCTGGATGCGGCGTTCGAGCTTTTTGCCAGCGAAGGTGAAGGCGGCTTTTCCATTCGCAAGCTTGCGGGCATCCTCCGCGTCGACCCGATGACCGTGCTGCATCACTTCCGCTCCAAGGAAGAGCTTTTGCGGGCAATTGCGGATCATGCCTTACAAGGTGTCGAAGTGCCGGTGGCGACGGAATGCTGGCGCAATGACTTGAAGGCGGTCGCAAACTCCTATCGGTCTCTCGCGCATAGCTATCCGCGCGTATTTCACTTGCACTTTCGGTATCACGCGACCGGCCCGGCCGACCACGTCTCGAGCGAGATCGTTTACTGCGCCATGCGGCGCGCAGGCCTACCTGACTCTGAGGCGGCCGGACTTGGCCTTGCATTCTACGCGTTTGTGCTGGGCTTTGCGCTCGCCGAAGCCGAAGGCTTGTTGAGCCCCATCGGCGAAAGCGACGAGGCAGAGCTCAACGCTCTTGACCCCGTTGCCTACAAATCGACCCGCGCGCTTGTCCCGGCGCTGAAGGCGCTCGACCCTAGCCAAGCGTTCCATGCGTCGGTGGGGGCCTTCATCTCGGGCGTTGCCGAGCGTGCCAAGATGCAGGCGCCGGAATCACGAGCTAGGTCGAGGGGAGGCTCGGCCACTACGACATAAGTACAGTGGTCTGTTGGGTGCACTCTGGCGTGATTGCGGCTTGCGCGCCGTCGTTTCGGCGACATTATTGAGGTAGCGGTCGAACCATATCGGGAGAACGCTCATGTATAGAGTGCAGGCAGGTGGAACCTCATACGCGTTTTCGACGCTGAAGGAGCTGCTCGCCAAGGCGACGCCGCCGCGTTCCGGCGACGTTCTTGCGGGTATCGCCGCGACATCAGCCGCCGAGAACGTCGCCGCCAAGATGGCGCTCGCCGACGTGCCGCTCAAACAATTCCTGACCGAGGCGGTCGTCCCTTACGAAGTCGACGACGTCACGCGCCTCATCATCGATACGCACGATGCGGCGGCATTCGCCCCCGTTGCGCACATGACCGTCGGCGAGTTTCGCGATTGGCTCCTTTCCGAAAAAGCGACACCTGAAAGCGTCTCCGCCCTCGCGCCCGGCCTGACGCCGGAAATGGTTGCCGCGGTATCGAAGATCATGCGCAATCAGGATCTCGTGCTCGGCGCCAGGAAGGCTCACGTCATTACGAAATTCCGAAACACGATCGGATTGCCCGGACATATGTCGGTCCGACTGCAGCCCAACCATCCGACCGACGACAAAAAGGGCATTGCAGCTTCGATCGTCGATGGCCTGATGTACGGCTGCGGCGACGCCGTCATCGGCATCAACCCAGCGAGCGACAACATCACCGCCATCACCGACCTCCTGCAAATGATGGACGACATCATCGGTCGCTTCGAAATCCCAACGCAAAGCTGCGTGCTGACTCACGTCACGACAACGATCGACGCGATCGGCAAGGGCGCGCCCGTCGATCTCGTTTTCCAATCGATCGGCGGCACGGAGGCCGTCAATGCATCCTTCGGCGTGACGCTCGCGCATTTGAAGGAAGGGCGAGAAGCGGCGCTCTCCATCAAGCGTGGCACCGTCGGCAACAACTGCATGTACTTTGAGACGGGGCAGGGATCGGCACTTTCGGCGGACGCGCACCACGGTGCGGATCAGCAGACGCTCGAAGCCCGCGCCTACGCCGTCGCACGGCAATTCAAGCCGCTGCTCGTCAACACGGTCGTCGGCTTCATCGGGCCCGAATACCTTTACAACGGCAAGGAGATCATCCGCGCCGGGCTCGAGGATCATTTCTGCGGCAAGCTGCTCGGCCTGCCGATGGGCTGCGATGTTTGCTACACGAACCACGCCGAAGCCGATCAGGACGATATGGACATCCTGCTGATGATGCTCGGCGCGGCAGGCGTCACGTTCATCATGGGAATTCCCGGCGCCGACGACATCATGCTGAACTATCAGTCGACCTCGTTCCACGACGCGCTCTATGTACGCGAGGCGCTGGGCTTGAAGCGCGCGCCTGAATTCGAGGCATGGCTGTCCCGTATTGGAGTCACCGACACCACTGGTCACCTGGCGCCGCACGGGCCCGGCAATCCGCTGCTGACCCACGCGCAAGGTATGGCCGCATGACGACGGACCCTTGGGCCAACCTCCGCCAATTCACCGACGCGCGCATCGGCCTTGGACGCTCCGGCGCGGCGATGCCGACGCGTGAAGTGCTGAACTTTGCGCTATCGCACGCGATGGCGCGTGATGCGGTGACGACGCCGCTCGACTGGGCGCCGATCGAGCAAGGCCTTCAGGCGCTCGGTCTCGAAACGCTCCGCATCAACAGTGCCACGCACGACCGATCTGAATATTTGCGGCGTCCCGATCTTGGCCGCAGACTGTCGCCGGAAGCACGTGAAGCATTGCAGCGGGCGTCGGAAGAGGCATCATCGAAGCCCGATCTCGTCGTGCTCGTCGGCGATGGTCTGTCATCGATGGGCGTCGCCGCCAACGTCGTCCCCATGATGTCGGCGTTTCTCGATCACGTCCGCCATGCAGGTTGGCAGCTTGGCCCCGTGCTGCTTGCCGACGATGCGCGCGTCGCGCTGGGTGACGAAGCTGGCGAGATCCTTGGCGCGAAAGCCGTGCTCGTGCTGATCGGCGAACGGCCTGGATTGTCGTCGCCCGACAGCCTGGGTGCGTACCTGACCTTCGCACCGCGTGTCGGTCGCAAGGATGCAGACCGCAACTGCATCTCGAACATCCGCCAGCGCGGATTGTCGTATGACGAAGCCGCTTTCAAAGCAGCGTGGCTCTTGCGCGAAGCGCTCCGCCGCGGCCTCTCGGGCGTCAATCTCAAGGATGAATCGCAATTCCAGATCGAAGGCCAAAAACGCCCAGAGCTGATCAGGTAGAGGCAGATCCCCTCCACTCCATGGCCGGGCTTGACCCGGCCATCCAGAGCCGCTGTTCAAAGGGCGGAGGTCTTGGCTCTGGATGGCCGCCTCGAAGGGCGGCCATGACGTGGTGGAGAAACGGTTACGCGAACCGTCCAATCTTGAAGGGTGAAAGATCGAACCTGGGCTGACGGTCCATCGCGAGGTCTGCGAGAATTTCACCGATGGCGCTCGAAAACTTGAAGCCATGACCGGAGCAGGGCGACGCGACCACGATCTCCTCGAAGCCCGGCAAACGATCGATGACGAAATGCTCGTCCGGCGTGTTCGTGAACATGCACGTTCGCATCGCCAGAAGATCGCCATCGGCATCCGGAAAGAAGCGCCGGACACCAGACCGCAGTGCTTCCTCGTCAGCCGCATTCGGCTCGCGTGAGAGATCGTCGGCTGCGCCTTGCTCTTTCAAATGATGATATCTGCCGATCTTGAACCCAGGTACGCCCCAGACAGGAAATTGATAGAAATGCCCGTCCTCGCTCTTGAGGTTTGAAACCGGAAAACGACCGAGCCGGAAGTGCTCGGGTTTTTTCGGGCGGAACCATCCCAGCACCTGCCGCTCGGGTATCGCGGTCGATATCAGCGCCGGAACATGCTCGCCGATCCACGCGCCGGTCGACAGCACCAAGCGGCCCGCTTCATACGTTGCCTTGGCCGTCGTGACCTTGACGCCGCCGCCCGGCAGCCGGTCGAAGCCAACAATCGCCTCCCGCGCACGCAGCGTTGCGCCCGCATTCATCGCCAGCGTCGCCGCCGCGATGACAGCCCGTTCCGACGCGACGAACCCGCCGTCCGCCTGATAAACGGCGGCATAGCCTACGGGCAGTTTGTAACCGGGGTAGTGGGCGTTGACGGTCTCACCATCGAGAAGCTCATAAGCAAGGTTATGCAACTTGCAGCTTTCCAGCGACCCCTTGATCACCGGCGCATCGGCTGCGCCAATGTCCAGCGAGCCGGTCACGAACAGAAGCTGCTCGCCGAAGAGCTGCTCGGTCTGCCGCCAAAGGTCGTAGGCACGCCGCAGGATCGGCACGTAGAGCGGATGCTCGAAATAGGCGAGCCGGATGATCCTGTGCACGCCATGCGACGAGCCCATGCTGTTCGGAATATCGTAGCGATCGAGACCGAGGACGCGTTGCCCTCGGTTCGCAAGGTGCCAGCACGTCTGCGCTCCCATGGCGCCGACGCCCGCAACGATCACGTCGAAAGAAGTCTGGCTCATACGGCTGTGAAGCAGTTGTCGACGAAAAGATGCGCGCCGTTGACGAAGCTTGCCTCATCGCTCGCCAGGAAGAGCGCGGCGCGCGCCACTTCCTCAGGCTCACACAAGCGGCCCTGCTGCACGGCAAGCGCTTCTTCGGACGCATCGACGCCGAGCTTCGTCAACTCCGCGACCTCGCGCAGTCCGTGTGGGGTCTTGACGAAGCCCGGACACACGGCATTGCAGCGAATGCCCTTGTCGCGATACTCGACGGCGATCGAGCGTGCGAACATATGGCATGCGCCCTTTGAGGTGTTGTAAGCGGTCTCCATCGGGGTCGCAGCGACGGCCGAAATCGACGACGTGCAGACGATCGATCCGCCGCCCTGGGCGAGCATGCCGGGCAGCACGGCTTTCGTCATCAGGAACATGCTTCGGACGTTGATGCCCATCAGCCATTCCCATTCGTCGAGCGTTATATCGAGAAACGGTTTGATGATGATTGTGCCGGCGTGATTGAAAAGTACGTTTGCAGGGCCGAGCGCCGAAGTAAGGCTCGCGACCGCGCTATTGACCTGGGCTTCGTCGGCAACGTCCGCGGCAGCGAAAACGGCTTTGCCGCCCGCGTTGTTGATCTCGGCGACGACAGCTTCTCCAGCCTCCTTGTTCCGGTCGATAACGCCGACGGCGGCACCTTCGGCCGCAAAGAGCCTGGACGATGCTCCACCCATGCCGGTGGCGCCGCCTGAGATGATCGCGATTTTGCCTTTGAGCCGGTCCGCCATTGGTCACGCTCCTTGTCGTTCGGTTCGCAGCACTTCTAACAGATACGGGCCGGATCGATTGACCCGGCCCGCGCGAATTATTGACCGCCGAGAGCCACGCCGCTTTTCAGTGCGTCTGGCCAACCGCCGCTTCTGCGGCTCTGATCTCCGCCTGCCGCCTGGCAATCATGTCGCCGATCGGCGGACCCTGGAAGCGTTTGCGCTCGAACGCCAGCCAGATGATGCCCGTCAGTATGAGGAAGCCGATCGTGATGTTTAGGGCCCAGTCGTTCGGCGGCTGGATGCCGATGATGAAGATCAGGATGATCGAGCAGATCGAAAGAACGCTGAAAAACGCGTAGAGCGGCCATCCCATGTTCCACGGGCCCATCTTCGGCCATTTCGCGGTGCCGTAGGTGAAGAGCCCGAGCGCAATCGGAATGGCGAACGAGAAGAACAGGAAGATGACCGTGCACGAAACGACGATCGTGTAAGCCGACGTGCCTGCGATCGACACGACGGACGCGCCCCAGACGAAGAGCCAAGCCGCGATTGCACCCGCCCAGATCGCGTTGACCGGCGTCCGATACTTCGGCGAAACCGATGCCAGCGCTTTGGAAAATGGAAGCCCGCCGTCACGAGCGAACGCAAAGATCATGCGCGACGCCGATGTCACCGTCGCCAGCCCGCAAAGCAATTGCGAGATGAAGATCGCGACAAAGAGTGCTTCCTTGATGCCGCCGGGAACACGCTGGTCCATCGCCCAGAAGAAGACGTTCCAGCCCTGCTTGGCGGCTTCATCCATGTTCGGGATCATCAGCACGAACGCCGACAGCATGATCCAGCCGAAGATCAACGACCAGACGACCGACATGACCATGCCTTTCGGCACAGACCGAGCGGCATCGACGGTTTCTTCCGAGGTGTGGGCCGATGCGTCGTAGCCGGTGATCGTATAGATCGGCAACAACAGCCCAAGCAGGAACACCCAGCTATTGGAAGCGGAAGGCCACACACCGCCGCCGGCGTCGCCGGAATAGTTATGGAAGGTGAACAGGCGTCCGACATCCCAGCTCTCTGCGAAGATCAGACAGACGATGGCAAGCGCGACCGAAGTCGCGAAGATCAGGTAGCCCGAGAAGTCCGTGAGCTTGGCCGTCAGCGAGATGCCGTAGTGGTTGATCAACGCCATGGCGCCCGTGATGATCGCCAGGAAGATGGTTTGGTTGGTTAGCGTGTTGGCGATCCCGAGCCCCGGAAACGCACCTTCGAAGAAGGTCCAGGTTCCCGCATTGATGGCGCCGAGGACGGTGACGAGACCGAGCAGGTTGAACCACGCCGTCAGCCAGCCGGTGAAGCGATTGCCGAGTATCGACCCCCAGTGATAAAGGCCGCCCGCGGTCGGGTACGCGGAGCTGATCTGCGACATCGCGAGGGCGAACACGCCGGATATGAAGCATCCGATCGGCCAGCCGATACCAATGCCGATGCCGCCCGAGCCTGACGTCGCCTGCGCGAGCGAGTTGATGCCGCCCGACAGGATGCAGATGATCGAGAAGGAAATCGCGAAGTTCGAGAACGTATGCATGCGCCGGGCGAGTTCCTGCGCATAGCCCATCGAGTGGAGGACCTTGACGTCCTCGTCGATCACTTTTGATTCTGGTGCTGTCATGATGAAGTCCCCCAGAAAGCAGTCCCCTATGGGAAAACCTTGGGCGACGTGACGCTATTCGTCACCAGCGTGACGGCGTCCCAATTTCCACGCCCGAGTGTGAGTGCAACCCCGGGAATGTGTCAATTGCCACTCTAGGCTAACCACGGGAGATCTGGGGGAAAGCGGTCGCTAAGCATCGCGCAACATCACAATCGGTGCGGCGCGTAGGACGCGACGGGTTTCGGCCTGCACAAAAAAGGAGCGGAGCGCCTGCGCGCTCCACTCCGTGATGATCTTTCTCGCAGCGCGAGCGCCGCTGCTATTGCTTCGCTCTGGCCATCAGGTCTTCCGCCGGTTCGAGCCGATAGAGCGATCCCTCGGTCCCGTCCGTCAGGAGATAGATGAAGCCATCCGGCGAAACGGCCACGTCGCGAATGCGTCCGATGGTGTTGTGGAGATAACGCCTTTCCCGGGTGACGACGCCGTTCGTCACTTCGAGACGGACCAGGCATTGTCCGACCAGCGTGCCGACGAGGAAGTTGCCTTGCCAGTCATCGGGCATCACTGAGCCGGAGTAGGAGGCAAGGCTCGCCGTCGCGAGGGACGGCACCCAGTGGTGCACGGAATCGATCAATCCCGGGGCCGACGTAAGATTGGAAATGATGGTGCCGTCGTAGTTTGTGCCGAAAGTAACGAGCGGCCAGCCGTAATTGCCGCCGGACGTAATGGCGTTCAACTCATCGCCGCCCTTCGGGCCTTGCTCGACGGACCAGATGCGCCCATCGCCCGCATTGGCGATAAGGCCCTGCGGATTGCGGTGTCCATAGCTGTAGATTTCAGGAAGGACATCGGTGCGTCCTACGAAGGGGTTGTCGTCAGGTATGCTTCCGTCATCCCGTATCCGAATGATCTTCCCGCCGTCATCGAGAAGGTTCTGGGCGCGCTGCATCTGAAAACGATCGCCGATGGTCATGTACAGCATTCCATCGGGACCCCACGCAAGCCGCCCGCCGATCTGATCGGTGAAATCGACAGCAGGCCGGCTTTCGAAAATGACCTGCTTGTCCATAAGGGTCATTTCATCGAGGCGAGCACGGACGATGCGGATCGTCGAGCCGCTCGGACCCGCGTGCATGTAGGAAAGAAACAGCCGGTGCGTTTTCGGAAAATCACGGTCGACCAGCACGTCGAGAAGCCCGGAATGTCCTCCGACGTGGACCTCCGGGACCCCGCTGATGGATTGGCCGAGCATGTTGTTGCCTTCGATCAGGCGCAGTCCGCCGGGCCGTTCGGTGACGAGCATTCGGCCATCCGGCAGGAAGGCCATGGCCCATGGAAGATCGAGCTTTCGGTCGACGATCTTTTGCAGCCTGTAGGGAAAATCACTGTCCGGCACGTATTCGGGCGGCGCCGATATCGTGGTCGACTGGGGTTCCCCGACCGAGACTTCCGCACTTGCATCTGTTGGAGATATCAGGGAAAGGCCTGACAGGATCGCAGTCGCGAGTCCATTCCTAAATCCAGAGCGGACCTTGAGGCCCGATGCGACGTGATCCAATTTGTCTCTCCATCAGATCGACTGAACTATTTCAGCCGCGTGACACTATGGAAAAACGTGGCGCCAGCAAGCCCACCGAATGAATATTTCGATGGGTTTCGACTTAGGACAGTCGGGATAAGCCACCCTGCCGCAACGCAATAGGCCGAGCACCATGAAGGCGCCCGGCCAGCCACTATTGGAAGATAATCGATAGGGAAGGGGCCGGCTCAAACTCGCGGCCCGCTTGCCGAACAGTCGAGCCTGCCGAGGATGCGGCAATAGGCTCAAAGCAACTTTGGTGAGCCTTCGGTCTTGCGGTCTCCGCGCGCCGGTTCGATCGGCTCCAGTTCATCCGAACAAAACGCGTAGGGGAGCAACGTCGAGATGGTGCCGCTCTGGAACATCGCATCGACGCGGGCAGCTTCCGCCATCATCTCAGCGATGTCTTCCGGGCTCTCGATCTCATAGGCTGGAGCGACGGCCGGGCGGGTCATCAATTTCAAGGACATTACGCAACACTTTCTCTGTCGAATCGTAGGAGAGGCGAATGGCCCCAATTCGTGAGAACTTACGCGATATCGGCCGAGATCCCGTTAATGAAATACCCT
>JAICLG010000327.1 GCA_025927515.1 Hyphomicrobium sp. | reverse complement strand
CTGGTGGCAAAGACATCCCGTGCATTCCCTACGCCACATTCGGCACGGACGCGCTGGCGCGGCACGTTGCGAAAGGACTGAAAGAGCGTGACGCGTGCTTGATGGCGAACCACGGCCAGATCGCGGTCGGCACGACCTTGGAGCACGCGCTCGAGCTTGCCGCTGAGGTCGAAGTCCTCGCAGAGCAATATTACAAAGTGCTCATGCTCGGCGCGCCGAATATTCTTGGCGACGATGAAATCGCGCGACTTTTCGAAAAATTCAAAACATATGGACGCAATGCGCTGAAGAAATAATCTTCGGTATCCGTCTTATTGATCGGCCTCATCAGGAGGTCTGATCATGATAAGTTTGCTTTATTGACCGCACTGCAAAATCAGATTGGTTCTTGGACTCGTTCTTGTGTCTGGTCCGTCCTGGCTTCCCGTTGAAAGGACGACCTTGATGACTGACACAAAAAGGATCACCACGACTGCCGGCGCGCCCGTCGCCGACAATCAGAATTCGCTGTCTGCTGGTCCGCGCGGACCTTTGCTGCTGCAGGATTACCAGCTTGTCGAAAAGCTCGCCCACCAGAACCGCGAGCGCATTCCCGAGCGCACGGTGCACGCCAAGGGTTGGGGTGCTTACGGCACGCTGACAATCACCGGCGACATCTCGAAATATACGAAGGCGAAAGTGCTGCAACCCGGCGCCACGACCGAGATGCTCGCACGCTTTTCGACCGTCGCCGGAGAACTCGGCGCCGCCGACGCCGAACGCGACGTACGCGGCTTCGCCCTCAAGTTCTATACCAGCGAGGGGAACTGGGATCTCGTTGGCAACAACACGCCGATATTCTTCCTCCGCGATCCCCTCAAGTTTCCAGATTTCATTCACACCCAGAAGCGGCACCCGAAGACGAACATGCGTTCGCCTACCGCGATGTGGGATTTCTGGTCGCTCTCGCCGGAATCGCTGCATCAGGTCACGATCGTGATGTCCGACCGCGGCCTGCCCGTCTCGGTGCGCCATATGAACGGCTACGGTTCGCACACGTACTCGCTCATCAATGCCAACAATGAGCGGTTCTGGGTTAAATTCCACTTCAAGACCCAGCAAGGCCACAAGCATTGGACGAACGCCGAGGCTGCCGAAATCGTCGGCCGCACGCGGGAATCGACGCAAGAGGATCTCTTCACCTCAATCGAGCGCGCCGAATTTCCAAGATGGAATGTGCAGGTGCAGATCATGCCGGAGGCCGACGTCGGCAAGCACTGGTATAATCCGTTCGACCTGACCAAGGTTTGGCCGCACGCTGACTACCCGCCGATCGATGTCGGTGTGCTCGAACTTAATCGCAATCCCGAAAACTACTTTGCGGAGATCGAGCAGGCCGCGTTCTCACCTTCGAATATCGTGCCGGGCATTGGCTTCTCGCCCGACAAGATGCTGCAGGGCCGCATCTTTTCCTATGCCGACGCCCATCGCTATCGGCTCGGCACGCACTATGAGCATCTGCCGGTGAACCGTGCGCGTTGTCCGGTTCACAACTATCACAAGGACGGCCCGATGCGGTTCTTCCCGCAGGAGACCGGCAACGTGGACGCTTATTACGAGCCGAACTCCTTCAACGGCGCGGTCGAAGACAAGTCCTTCGCCGAGCCGCCGCTGAAGATCTCCGGCGACGCCGAGCGCTACAACCACCGCGACGGCAACGACGACTATCGGCAGGTCACAGCGCTGTTCAATCTCTTCAATAAGGAACAGAAAGCGCGCCTGTTCAGCAACGTCGCCTCGGCGATGTGGGGAATTCCGGATTTCATCATTGAGCGCCAGCTTGGCCACTTCAAGAAAGTGCATCCGGATTACGAGGCTGGCGTACGTGCGGCCCTCGAGCATATGACCCGCAGCAAGGCTTCGGAAACGGCCCAGCAGCAGAAGATGCCGCAAGGCGCAGAAGCCGCCGAGTAAATTTCGCAGCGGTTCTCATCGAACTCGAAAGGCCCTGCCCCGCGCAGGGCCTTTCTTCTTTGTCGTCCGCGCACGCGCTGCTTCACCTGTTTCGTCACTCCGATGTAAGTCCGGGTGACAGGTAAAAAGAAAAGGTCGAGAACTTTTAAACCGACGCCCTGATGACGACGATTGATGTGGCCTTTACGGGTCGAAGTTCGTGCAACTTCTCCGGCTCTGGTGCGTTGCCTCGCATGATGCATCATTGTCCTGAGGAGGTACGACATGCCACGCGGTGACAAATCAAGCTACACGAGCAAGCAGAAACGCAAGGCCGAACACATCGAGGAAGGTTACGAGAAGCGAGGCGTGAAGAAGAGCGAAGCCGAACGCCGCGCATGGGCGACCGTTAACAAGGAAAGCGGTGGCGGCAACAAAAGCGGTTCCGGTCGCGGTAAGAAAGATACGCACGCCTCGTCGAAACGTGGTGGCCGTATTGGTGGTCGCGCATCGGCATCACGGCCTGCATCGGCGCGCAGCGCATCCGCCCGCAAGGCCGCTGCGACACGCAAGCGGCGTGCTGCCCGTTAATCGGATGCTTGCTCGACCGATCTGAAATACGGTTCGACTTTGCCCTTGAGCTTCAGCGTCATCGGGCGGCCGTGCCTGTCCTTGGCGTTGCCTGCGGCGACCCGGATCCAACCTTCGCTGATGCAATACTCTTCGACATTGGTCTTCTCGTTCCCATTGAACCGGATGCCGATATCCCGCTTCAGAAGATCTTCATTGAAGAAGGGGCTTTGCGGGTCGTTACTCAGGCGGTCGGGAAGCGTATCGCTCATTTTTATAAGTCCTAGTTCGCAAACCGGAAGTGCATGACATCGCCGTCCTGCACGACGTAATCCTTGCCTTCGAGCCGCATCTTGCCGGCTTCCTTGGCGCCCGTTTCTCCGTTCGTCGCCTTGTAATCGTCGTAGGCGATCGTTTCAGCGCGAATGAACCCCTTCTCGAAGTCCGTGTGAATGACGCCTGCCGCTTGCGGAGCCTTGGTGCCCCGCGTGATCGTCCAGGCGCGCGCCTCTTTCGGACCGACCGTGAAATAGGTGACGAGGTCGAGCAGAGAGTACCCAGCGCGGATCAGGCGATTGAGGCCGGGCTCATCGAGACCCATCTCGGCCAGGAAAGCATCCCGGTCCTCCGGCGCCAGGCCTGCAAACTCGCTTTCGATTTTGGCGGAAATGACAACGACGGCGGCGCCCTCGGCCTTGGCGCGCTCTTCGACCTGCTTCGAGTAAGCATTGCCGTTGGCGGCCGCGCTTTCCTCGACGTTACAGACGT
>JAICLG010000197.1 GCA_025927515.1 Hyphomicrobium sp. | reverse complement strand
GAAATTGCGCGAGCGGTCGGCTTCCCGTTGAAGATTGCCGCAAAAGTCGATGCGGTCGATGTCGAATATTTCGAAAACACGATCAAGCCGCTTCTCGGAAGCAGCGACGTTGAATTTGTGGGAGAAATTGGCGAAGGCGACAAATCGAAATTCCTCGGCGAAGCGGCGGCTCTTCTTTTCCCGATCAACTGGCCGGAACCGTTCGGACTTGTGATGATCGAGGCCATGGCGTGCGGAACGCCCGTTCTTGCCTTCAGGCACGGCTCGGTTCCCGAAGTCATCGATGAAGGTGTGACGGGCTACATTGTGGACGATATCGAGAGCGCAGTCGCGACCATACCCCGGCTGCTCAATCTGGACCGCCGCCGCGTGCGTCAACGTTTCGAGGAACGCTTCACCGCGACTCGGATGGCAAAGTCGTACGTATCGCTCTATAATCGTGCCTTCGCTTTGCGGGGGCGCGTCAAGATCCATGCCGAGGATGTCGTCGCACCGCCGGTGCAAGCGGCCGCCGTCAATTAAGCGGCACTCAGTTACCGCCATTCAATGCCGTCCGGAGGGGGCGTAGTCAGCCAGCACGCCCGGACAGCCGTTTGAAAAGATCGACATCATGGGATTCGCTTCTGGCCGCGAGACGACCGAACACAACCATGAGGAACCCGAGTTCCTCATTACCACATCCCGTGGTTCTGGTCGTGACCACGAAACACTGAAGCACGACGATGCCTTCGCCGTTCTCGATACGCACGGCGACATCGGCGCGGCTGGGGATCGCGGCAACGGTTTTTTCTATAAAGATACGCGCTATCTATCTCGCCTCGAATTACTGGTGGCGCGCCATGCGCCCCTTCTTCTCGGCTCGACGCTCGACGGAACCGACGTCCAGCTCTGCTCGGACTTGACCAACCCCGACGTCTACGTCGACGGCTCACTGTGGCTGACCAAGGACGCCGTCCACGTTTATCGAACGAGCTACGTGCGCAATGGCGCCATGCGTCAGCGCCTCCTGATTACCAATCACAGCAGCGACGAACTCGATCTCGCGGTTTCGCTGGTTTTCGATTGCGATTTCGCCGACATATTTGAAGTCCGCGGCATGCGGCGTGAAAGGCGCGGCACTGTCTCCCGCCACGTACAATCATCTCAAGCGGTGATCTTCGCTTACGAAGGTCTCGACAAGGTCGTTCGGCACACCAGTATTCATGTCGAACCGGAGCCCGCATCGCTAACCGAAACGGCGGCGCTCTATCATCTCAATCTTCCGCCCAAGCGCTCGGCGAAAATCTTCATCACCGCCGCCGCCGATACGGGTCAGGTTCGCCCCTCCTGTTCCTACGTCAAAGGCCTTCGCGACGCGCACCGGACGCTCAGGCGCTCGGAGCTCGAAACGACGAGCGTCACGGCTTCCAATCAGGAACTGGACTCCGTTCTCAAGCGCGCGATGTCCGATCTCCGTCTTTTGACGACCAACACCGACGACGGCCCCTATCCCTATGCCGGCACGCCGTGGTACTCGACGACGTTCGGCCGCGACGCGCTCATCACCGCCCTGCAGGTCCTTTGGCTCGATCCATCGATCGCACGCGGCGTTCTTCGCCGCCTCGCCCGCTTCCAGGCCGAGAGCCACGACGCCGACGCCGACGCTCAGCCCGGAAAAATCTTGCATGAAATGCGCGGCGGCGAGATGGCCGCGCTACGCGAAATCCCATTTGGACGTTACTACGGAAGCGTGGACTCGACGCCTCTCTTCGTCCTCGTCGCCGGAGCATACCTGGACGCGACCGCCGACAAGAATTTCCTGACCGAGATCTGGCCCGCCGTCCTCCGCGCCCTCGACTGGATCGACGGTCCCGGAGATCCGGATGGTGACGGCTTCGTCGAGTACGCGCGAGAAACCGAAAGCGGATTGGCCAACCAAGGATGGAAAGACAGCAACGACGCCGTTTTTCATCGTGATGGAAGTTTGGCCCAGGGGCCAATCGCAATCGTTGAAGTGCAGGGCTACGTCTATGCGGCAAAGGTTGCTGCCGCCCGCATGGCTTCCGAACTCGGAGACACCGAGCGTGCCGCCGATCTCATGCGGCAAGCCGAAACTCTGCGTCAGAAATTCGAACGCGAATTCTGGTCAGAGGACATCGGCTGCTACGCGCTGGCGCTCGATGGCTATAAAAAGCGCGTCGAGGTCCGCTCAAGCAACGCTGCGCATCTTCTGTTCACGGGTATTGCCTCCAAGGAGCGCGCGTCGCGCATCGCTGCGCAGGTTCTCTCCCCGAACTTCTTTTCCGGTTGGGGCATCCGAACGATCGCGACATCGGAAGCCCGCTATAATCCGATGTCGTATCACAACGGCTCTATCTGGCCGCACGACAACTCCATGATCACGGCGGGATTCGCCCATTATGGCCTGCGCGATTACGTCCAACCGGTTTTTGAGGGTCTCCTCGACGCAGCCATGCAAATGGATCAGCACCGGCTGCCTGAATTATTTTGTGGCTTCCGTCGTCGTCCCGGCCGCGCACCGATCCTCTACCCCGTCGCGTGCGCGCCGCAGGCTTGGGCCAGCGGCGCCATGCTTCACATCCTGAGCGCCATGCTGGGTTTGAAGATCGACGCCGCATCGCGCACGATCACGCTCCGCTCGCCGCGCCTGCCCGCCAGCGTTGGCGCCCTCTCGATTCGAGATCTACGGGTTGGGGACGGCTCGGCGAATTTCGTCTTACGCAACGTCAACGGCAGCGTAACTGCCGACGTCACGAATTCGCGGGGCGGCGCCAAGGTCATCATGGCTTGATTTGCTGGAAATCAGAAAGCAGCCAGTATCGCTACGCCGCGGCCGGGCGCGGATGCGCTTTCGTGTCGAAAAACAATGCCTGGCTGATAATAGCCATGACCGTTTCCCGCTGAAATGGCTTGGAGATGAGAAACGTCGGCTCGGGCCTCTCTCCCGTCAAAACCTTTTCCGGGTAGGCCGTGATGAAGATGATTGGCACCTCGCCATTCGATACGATCTCCTTTACCGCGTCGAGGCCGCTGCTCCCGTCGGCGAGCTTGACGTCGGCAAGAATGAGACCCGGCTTCTGACGTTTGACAGCGGCAAGAGCCTCCGTTTTGGTCGTCGCCACATCTTGAACGGTATGGCCGAGGCTCGTCACGATGGATTCCAGGTCCATCGCAATCAGAAGCTCGTCCTCGATGATGAGAACGTTGGTCGCGACCTGGTGCGCAATTTCCTGCCCCGCTATGTCGAGCAAGCTCTCGATGTCGCTCTCTCCGACCTCCAGGATCGTGGCGGCTTCCGCGGCGGTGAAACCTTCGACGGCCACCAGAAGAAAAGCTTGTCGTGGCAGTGAGCTTATCGAGTTGATGCGGCGCTGCGCCGTGTTGATCGCACCTTGTGCGGGATCGCCTCCGTGCGTGTAGAGCCGCACGGAATTCCATACCCTCAGAAACAGGTGATACAGCGCCACCCTGGAGGGCATTTGGGTCGGAAAATCGGAGGGCGTTGAGACAAGCCCTTCCAGCAAAGTCGCGACGTACGCGTCCCCGGCTTCCTGCGTCCCGGTCAACGTTCGAGCGAACCGCCGTAGATACGGCAAATGAGGTCGAATTGTCTGGGCTATCGACATAACTCTTGCACACCTCCCGACCCGACCACCAGCGCTTGCGCACCTCCGGTCAGGCTGCACTCCCACACCGAACGCATTCCAGGGTTGTTGGTTCCCGGGTGGAACGAATTCTTCACTGTGTGGTTTGGCCAGCTGGGTGCTTCGCCTCGGAGCATCGACGGCAAGGATATCGCAAACGAGGCCAATCGAAAAATCGACAAGGCCGGATTTTTCATGACGCAACATCGCTTTGATGGGCCGGAGGAGCACTCACGGAAAGAAGAGATTCCAGAGATCAACAACGATCCCGAGCCCGAACCGGACCGGCCGGCAGTTGCCCACCTCCCGGGAATTGCAACGCAGCTCATCGGCGAGCGCATGCGCTCGATGTACGCGTCGATGGTGCGAGAGCCGGTGCCCGAGGAACTTCTACAGCTGATACACGCGCTAAACTCCAAGGAGGGATCGGAGTGACGGAAACGCCAAGTTTCGCGGAGGCCTTGATCGAAACTATTCCCAACCTCCGGGCTTTTGCGCATTCCCTTTGCGGGGATGGCCAGCTTTCCAACGATCTTGTTCAGGAAACGCTCCTAAAAGCTTGGGCTCACAAGGAATCTTTTGTTCCGGATTCGAACTTGAAGGCGTGGCTCTTCACGATTTTGCGCAACACCTACTTCACCCACTACCGCAAATCGCAGCGCGAAGAGCTTGACGAGGACCACGCCGCGATGAATGCAAGCGTGCCTCCAACGCAATTGATGCAGCTTGAATTCGAGGACATGCGCAAAGCGCTCATGCGCCTCTCGCCCGACCATCGCGAGGCACTGCTGCTGATAACCGCGGAAGGTTTCTCTTATGAAGATGCGGCGCGTGTCTGCGGCTGCGCGATCGGTACGATGAAAAGCAGGGTCAATCGCGCCAGAAGCCGGCTGGTAGAGGAAACATCGGGGCAACCTCCCGTCGAGGGTTCGGATCGACCCTCAGCGCACGATACAGATCACGGGCAGACCGAGCAGCCTTCTCCTGCCAAAAGCTCGAGCCGCTGATCACAGCGACGCTCTCCAGGGGCCAAAAAATTTAAGATGCTGTAGGCTGGGGGGCCTCGCGGAGAGAAGCCCCTTTCTCGCCACCTTCCTTGAGCTTAATTCGCCGGCGGCACAACGGCGCCACGTTGGGGAGACAGCGACGACGTTCCTCGGCTTCAGTTAACAGCCGCGGGCTACCCGTAACCGTTGGCGCGCATTTTTATTGAGCGACGTACATTTGTACGGAACCGTCCCCACACCGGCGGCGTTTAGTGGTGTTTACCTCTTGCAGGCGGGGAGTACTTTCATGTCGGAACGGTTCGACACGGTTGAAGCCGAACGCTTCACGGGTGGTTCCGATACTTTGCTTATTCACATGCTTCAGGCCCTGCAGGCGGTGAAGGGTGGGGATTTTACGGTCCGTATGGCAGGCGACTGGGATGGGCTGCCCGGTAAAATTGCCGACACGTTCAACGAGATTGTTGCAGCCAACCAGCGCATGGCTAGCCAACTTCGCCGGGTCGGCGAGGTTGTCGGCGAAGAAGGCATCACCAATCTGCGCGTCAACCTTGGCGTCCCGCACGGTGCGTGGGGCGAGATGGAAGAATCCGTCAATTCTCTGATCGACGACCTCCTGCAGCCGACCGCCGAAGTCACCCGCACGATCGCCGCCGTCGCCCAGGGCGACCTTCTTCAGCCCATGCGGCTCGAAGTCAATGGCCGCCCCCTCAAAGGCGAATTCCTGCGCTCCGCGACGATCGTCAATTCGATGATCAAACAGCTTTCGGTCTTCACGTCCGAAGTTACGCGCGTCGCCCGCGAGGTCGGCACCGAAGGCAAGCTCGGCGGACAGGCCCAAATCCGCGAGGTGACGGGCGTCTGGAAAGACCTGACCGAAAGCGTGAACTCTATGGCGTCGAACCTCACGGCGCAGGTTCGCAATATCGCCGAGGTCACCATCGCCGTGGCCAACGGCGACTTGTCTAAAAAGATCACGG
>JAICLG010000391.1 GCA_025927515.1 Hyphomicrobium sp. | reverse complement strand
TGATTGACACTTATGGCCGCAGATCAGCCCGGCAAGCTCACAACGTGACAATGCCCGCCAGCGGCCTCCAAGGCGGCTTTCAAGTCTGCCTGGGCAGCGTCCCGTCGGTTAATCAAGGCCGCGCGATTTTTCAGGCGGCTTTTTCTTCTAGTGTGTCTTTTGGGTTCAGTATCTTGCCTGGATTTCTGTCACGTTGTGGTCGTACAACCTTGGGGAGCGGGGATGAACGAGGAGAAGCAGGCGGAGCTGTACACGAGCCCCGGCGGCAAGTTTGTCCGTTCGGACAGCCTGCGGAGGATGCTCGCGCATTGGCATTCCTTTCGGTTGTCCCAAAAGCAAGCCCACCTCATAAAGTATGATGGCGAGGTGTACGCGGGTGACGAAGTCGAGAAGCTGATGCTGCTCTCAGCTCGGTAGTCTCATCTACCGCGAGAATGACCGTTGGTCGCGTGCGCTTGAACCATCCGTCAACGTTGGCCTGCACCAGGTATCGGAAGGCCAGCTACAAGTGGCTTTTTGCGGGAGCTATCGTCAGCTGCTTCCTCAGCCAACTCAATTGCATTCCTAGCCTCGTCCAGAGCCACTTTTAAAACCACGGCTAATCCTTCTCATGCAGGTCTCGAAAACCCGGCAGATTCGGAATTGTGCCTGTCGCAAATCAAATCCGAATATATTGGTGATGCGGCCCGCCCAGGATTGGAAGGCGAAGAATACGCCCTGCCCTCTGAACCGTGCGCGATAGGGGCGCATCCTTGTCCAACGATAGGTGCGTGCGCGTCTCATTATAGTAGTTCATGTAAGACAGCAGCACGTGACGAAGATGCCGCTCGCCGAAAACAACAACAGGGTCAAGGCATTCCCGCCGAATCGAACCGATCAGCCGTTCAGCACATGCGTTTTGCCATGGCGAGCGCGGCGACGTCGGTCGATCACGAATGCCCATGGATCGAACTCTTCGAATAAAGACTTCGCCATAGGCCCCGTCCCGGTCGCGGATCAGATCGCGAGGGGCCTGCTTCCAGCGCACGCTTGCGTGATCTGATTTGCGATCCATTCTGCGGTCGGATGCGCGGTAACGCCTAACCATAAAACCTGTCGTCGACCATGCCCCATGATTAACAAGCCATAGAGCAAGCGAAATGAGAGCGTCGGTACGACGAACAGATCCATCGCCGCGATGCCGTCGGCATGATTGCGGAGGAACGTCTTCCAACCCTGGGATGGCGGACCTCTCCGCCTGGCCATATCCTTGGCCACGCTGGTCTGTCCGATTTCGATGCTGAGCTTGAGAAGCTCGCCATGAATTTGTGGCGCTCCCCAGAGTGGATTGGCGATACTCATCTCGCGGATCAGCTCGCGTATTTCCAGCGGCACCGTCGGCCGGCCGCCGCGATGCCTCGATTTCCAACGCCAATACGATCTGAAACCGGCACGATGCCAACGAATCACCGTCTCAGGCTTCAAAATCACCAGAGCCCCTAGAATACTTGGCGCCAAACGATACAGCCCAGCAAATATCAACCGATCCAAAGTGCTGAAATTCAGCCGCTTCGGTGATTGACGTCGCTGGATGTTAAGCTGATGACGAAGGATCAGTATCTCGGCTTCCAGCGAGGCCCGCGACCGGAACAATCCGACCAGCGCCAACCAAACCAGGCTCTCATAAGGCCGAAGCATTGCGCGATTCGGCCTCAGTTGCCAGCCGGATTAGGTTTCCGACAGGACTAAGTAGGCACCCGCGGCTGAACCGCCTCCACCGCCTCGCGGCGCGTGAGCCAGGCGACGGCGGCGGCGAGCGCGTCGTCGATCGGGTGGGGCAGATAGCCGAGCTCGGTTTCTGCCTTGCGCGTGTCCAGCGGGATCGACCGCAGCGCGATGCGCACGGCCTCAATTGAGACGCGGGGCGTGCGGTGGATCACCTGACCTTCGAACCATTCCGACGCCGCG
>JAICLG010000176.1 GCA_025927515.1 Hyphomicrobium sp. | reverse complement strand
GCGAAATACTTGACGAATCTGAGTCGGCGAGACAAGCGCACGCTTGGGATGAAGCTCAAAATGAGCGCTGCGCCCATCGCGGAACTGTGGTGATACAATCCAAAACCCGCCATAGGTTACGCGCAGATAGTCTTCGCAGCGCCAGAAGATCGGACAAACCGATCGAACCAGAACATCGAGAAAGTCGTGAACGAACATCACTCTCAGATTAGTCCCGAAGCATCGTCCGTGCAGGAGCAGAAGGTCATCATCGACCGTTCCCAGGCGTTACGGACGCTGACATTGAATCGTCCGCGCGTGCTCAACGCGCTCGACGAGGACATGTGCCGCATGCTGAGTGGTGAAATTCCCGCCGTCGCCCGCAATCCCGATATTTATATCGTAGCGCTCCTCTCCAGCAGTCCAAAAGCATTCTGCGCCGGCGGCGACGTGCTGGCGCTGACCGACGAGGCGCGACGCGATATCGAAAACGCGAAAGCGAAATTCCGCACCGAGTACAGGCTGAATTGGCTGCTTGAGTGTTTTTCCAAGCCGACCGTATCGTTTATCGACGGTATCTGTATGGGATCGGGCGTCGGATTATCGGCTTACAATACGCATCGCGTTGCGGGCGAAAATTACAAATGGGCGATGCCGGAAGTAAAGATCGGGCTTTTTCCCGATGTCGGCATTGCGCACCGGTTGGCGCGGTTCCCGTGGCCCATCGGTCTTTATCTTGGGCTGACAGGCCGAGCGATCGACAGACGCGATGCACAGTGGCTCGGATTGGTAACGCACTGCATTGCATCGTCGCGGTTTGCAAAAATCTTGGAGAAGCTCGCCGACGCGGAACCCGTCGACCCGCTGCTCGACGATCTGAATGAAATTCTAGGTGAAGGTCCGCTGCAGAAAGACCTCGGCCATATTCGAGACCATTTTTCTTATGCGACGCTGGCAGAAATATTCAGGTCTCTTGCCAAGGCGGAGGCGTCGGGATCCGATTGGGCCCGCGAGACGCTAGCCGGATTGCGCAAGAGTTCGCCGTTATCATTGGCGATAACCGATCGCCACATCCGCGCCGCATGCACACTCGATATCCGCGAGACTTTGATCGAAGACTATCGCTTGGCGGCGCGCTGCCTTGAATATCCGGATTTCGCGGAAGGCGTGCGAGCCGCTCTGCGCGATAAGGACGGCTCGCCGCGCTGGGCTCCGGCCCAGTTTGAAGACGTTACGGCAGATATCGTGGGAAAATATTTTGCGCCGCTCGGAGAAAATGAACTCCATCTTCCGAGCCGGACCGAAATGCAGGCGGCACGCGTCTGATTTCAGATGTCGTTACCGACAATTTGAATCGGCGCGTTATCGCAATTTTGACTATGTTGATAAAATCCGAGGGCCGCTAGTTAAAAGAGCGTTTCGAAATCACCCCGGTACTATTCTTTTACTATATCTATTTAGGCGAAATTCAGGGCTTCGTATTATCTATTTGTCAAAACCCGGGGCAAACCGGGTGGCGTCAAACAGTGTGAGGCAGCGTTATGAGTTTAACGTATGAAGTGGCCCGTCAACGGGCGCCGGTACAGGAAGAAGGCTTTCGCGGCGAATATTTGCAGGCATTGCGATTGATCGAACGACTTCATCGTCTCCTTCTCGATGTCATCAAGGACGAATTTGATCGCCAGGGTGGAGCTGAACTCAACAGTGTGCAGGCTTTGCTGCTCTACAATATCGGCGAAAGCGAGCTGACGGCGGGCGAGTTGAAGACCCGCGGTTATTATCTCGGCTCCAACGTCTCCTATAACCTGAAGAAACTCGTGGACATGGGCTACATCCACTACAAGCGGTCGGACACCGATCGCCGGTCGGTGCGTGTAAGCCTGACGGACAAGGGTCACGAGGCGCGCGATATCGTCAGCAAACTGTATTTGCGCCAGCTCGGCTCCGTTCAAACGGTGGGCGAAGTTTCGGGCGACGACGTCAAGGGATTGAACAAGGCGCTTGTCCGTCTCGAGCGCTTCTGGTCGGATCAGATCCGCTATCGTCTCTAAGGTCCTGATTCGGGCCCGCCGGATCACGTGAGAGCCGAGCGATTTCAAAATGTTCAGGGCCGTTCCGCGTATCTGCGGGCGGCCTTTTTTCGTTGTCATCCGGCGAAAATGTTGCCGACAGGGCGCGCTACCCCAAAAACCGAAGATGAGCATCCCGAAAAAACTCGTACTGAGCGGATCGCGAACCTAGAGTGCCCCGGTTTTTGGACGAGCCGACATTGCGGGCGGAATTCGTTAACCAATCTTGCCTGCCCTGCCGGGCGGCTTCCGGCAAGCGGAAGCTGAAGCTGCAAATTCAAGCGGGGCGAGGGGACATCGTGCGCCGATCGACAGCGGCAGTGGAATTCGCGCAGCACGCAGGCCGGACTTTCCTGGCGACCGTGCTGGCTCTCGGCTTCATCATCGCGTCGGGTGCGGGCTGCCTCGGATTCGGCCGTGCCGCCGCGCAGGACACGGGTTCCATCCAGTTTGGCCCTGTCGGCGACGGCCCGAGTACGGCTTCGAGCACCTACGACCTCGCATTCGTCCGCGAATGGGAAGCCAATCCTCCCAAAGGCTTCGCCACGCTGTCGAAAGCCAACATCGCGGCGACGAAGCTTGCGGTCAAACGCTACACTGACATTGTGGCCCAGGGCGGCTGGCCGCAAATACCCGTGCCCCCCAACCGGACGGCTCGGGGCAGCATGTTGCAATACGGTAGCAATGATCCTTCCGTCGGCCTTCTCAGAAAGCGCCTCACCGCTTCCGGCGATCTGACCGACGGCAATACATCCTCGACCTACTTCGACTACAGCGTCGAGAAGGCTCTGCAGCGGTTCCAGGCCTCCAATGGTCTGACCCCGACCGGCATCGCCGACAAGCGCACCATCGTGGCTCTCAACGTTCCGGCGGACGCACGTCTGAAGCAGTTGAAGGTCAATCTGACCCGGCTGGAACAGGCAGTGCCGACGACCGCCAAAAAATACGTGGTCGTCAACATCCCTGCGGCCCAGATCGAAGCGGTCCAGAACGGTCAGATTGTTGCGCGTTACGCCGGCGTCGTCGGCAAACCGGACCGCCCGACGCCTTTGCTGCATACGCCCATCACGGACCTGAGCTTCAATCCGGTCTGGCGCCTGCCGCCGACCGTCATTGCGGAAGATCTGATCCCGCGCGGTCGCGAGATGCAGGCGAAAGGCCAGAATGTTCTCTTGAAGTTCGGGATCGACGCGTATGCCAACGGCAAAAAGGTCGATCCGACCAAAATCGACTGGGAAAAGGTCAAGCCGGGCACGTACAGCTACAGTCAGCAGCCGGGTAAGGAAAATCCGCTGGGCTTCCTCAAGATCAACTTCAACAGCGCCCATTCCGTTTACATGCACGATACGCCCTCGGACCGGATTTTCGGGCGCAACTTCCGCTCTGAGAGCTCAGGCTGCATTCGCGTTCACAACATCGAAAATCTCGCGGCCTGGCTGCTTGCCGGGCAAAAGGGCTGGGATGCTGAGCGAATCGCATCGATGAAAACGACAGGCGAACGCCTGGATCTGCGCCTCAAAAAGCCGGTGCAGTTGCTCTTCGTCTATATCAGCGCTTGGGCGACGGCCGACGGCGTCGTACAGTTCCGTCGCGACATCTACGAGAAGGACGGAATAGGCGACGTCGCCTCCGACTATTGAGCGGCATCCTCGTGGGCGCTGCGTTCGGCGCCGGCCCAACGAGGCAGCTGCCATTCCCAGGGCGCAATTTGTCCGCCCGCCGCCACGGAACCTTCTAAATCCTTGGAAATAAATGCGTGATTTCTATCAGCGTCCGGCATGTCCAAAATTTTAAGAACAGCGCGACGAATGACCACTGGCTCTCGGCGTTCAAGCGAGCCATAAAGGATCTAAAATAATGAACGCTGTGCTTTTGGGAGCGGGACCGTCTAATGACCTATGAGCAAAAGCTCGCCGATGCCCTCGATGCCGTCAAGCGCGAGGGCCGCTACCGCACTTTCGCCGACGTTAAGCGTCGCCGTGGCGCCTTTCCGAAAGCCGAAGTTATCAAGGGCGAAGGCATCAAGCCGATTACGGTCTGGTGCTCCAACGATTATCTCGGCATGGGCCAGCATCCGGCCGTTCTCGCCGCCATGCATGAAGCCATCGACCGAGTCGGCGCCGGTTCCGGCGGGACCCGCAACATTGCCGGCACGACGCACTACCATGTCGAACTCGAGCGCGAACTAGCCGATCTCCATCAGAAGGAATGCGCGCTCGTCTTTACGTCCGCATTCGTCGCCAACGAAGCCGCGCTGTCGACGCTCTCGCAGCTTCTTCCCGGATGCATCATTTTCTCAGACGAGAAGAATCACGCATCGATGATCGCGGGCATCCGCAACGGTCGCGGCCCGAAGCACATTTTCCAGCATAACGATCTCGCCGATCTCGAAGCCTGCCTGAGAAAAGTTCCACTCGAAACGCCGAAAATCATCGCCTTCGAGAGCGTCTATTCGATGGACGGGCATATCGCCCCGATCGGCGCCATTTGCGATCTCGCCAAAAAGTACAACGCCCTGACCTATCTCGACGAAGTGCACGCCGTCGGCCTGTATGGTCCGCGTGGCGGCGGCGTCGCCGAACGCGATGGCGTCATGCACCGCATCGACATCATCAACGGGACGCTCGCTAAGGGCTTTGGCGTCATGGGCGGGTACATCGCCGCGTCGCGCACCATCTGCGATGCGATCCGCTCCTACGCACCAGGCTTCATTTTCACGACCTCGCTCGCTCCCGCGATTGCCGCTGGCGCCGTCGCGTCGATCCGGCATTTGAAATCGAGCTCGATCGAGCGCGAGCGCCATCAGGAGCGCGCCCGCGCCCTGAAGACGCGCCTCACGATCGCCGATATTCCGGTGATGTCCGGTCCGAGCCATATCGTGCCCGTCCTCGTAGCCGACCCGGTCCGCTGCAAGGCGTTGACGGACGTTCTGCTCGATCGCTACGGCATTTACGTCCAGCCGATCAATTACCCGACGGTCCCGCGTGGCACCGAGCGGTTGCGGCTGACGCCGTCGCCGCAGCACTCCGACGCCGACATGGAGCATCTCGTTGGCGCTCTGACCGAGCTTTGGTCTCAGTGCCCGATGGCGCTCATGGAAAGCCTCGCCGCCGCCGAATAGGCTCCGGCCTGACCGCCATTGGTGTAGGTCGCCGCGTTTCCGCGCCGTTTTTACGCGGCCGTCGCTACCCGCTCGGGGAGTTGAGTGCTGGCGTCTCACCCCGTACTATGGTTGAAAGCGCGTGCGCCTGGGATTTGAGGCCCGGATGCGCGTAAGGTCTAAAATCATCCCTTCTCAGAGGAACCCCCATGTCGACCGCACCGGCCGCTGGAAATACGCAGACGTCGCGCTTCTTCAAGGCCCACGTTTCGGAGACCGATCCCGAAATTTTCAGCGCCATCCAGAAAGAGTTTGGCCGTCAGCAGCACGAGATCGAACTGATCGCGTCTGAGAATATCGTTTCGCAGGCCGTCCTCGACGCCGCGGGCTCCGTGCTGACGAACAAGTATGCGGAAGGCTACCCCGGCAAGCGCTACTACGGCGGCTGCCAGTACGTCGACATCGCCGAAGAAATTGCCATCGACCGCGCCAAGAAGCTGTTCAACTGCGGGTTCGCCAATGTGCAGCCGAACTCGGGCAGCCAGGCCAACCAGGGCGTGTTCAATGCCCTCGCCAAGCCCGGCGACACGATCCTTGGCTTGTCGCTCGCAGCCGGTGGTCACTTGACGCACGGCGCTCCCGTCAACCAGTCGGGCAAGTGGTTCAAGGCCGTGCACTACATGGTCAAGCCCGACACGCACCTCATCGATATGGACGAGGTGAAGAAGCTCGCACATGAGCACAAGCCGCGCATCATCATCGCCGGCGGTTCGGCCTATCCAAGAAAGATCGATTTCGCGGCCTTCCGCGCCATCGCGGATGAAGTTGGCGCAACGTTCCTCGTCGACATGGCGCACTTCGCCGGTCTCGTCGCGGCCGGCCTCATTCCGAGCCCGTTCCCGCACGCCCACGTCGTCACGACGACCACGCACAAGACGCTCCGCGGTCCGCGCGGCGGCATGATCCTGACGAACGACGAGGATATTGCGAAGAAGATCAACTCGGCGATCTTCCCCGGCATCCAGGGCGGCCCGCTGATGCACGTCATCGCCGCTAAGGCGGTCGCTTTCGGCGAAGCGCTGCGTCCTGATTTCAAGGTCTACATCAAGAACGTCATGGATAATGCCCGCGCCCTCGGTGAGGTGATGGTGCAGAACGGTTTCGCGCTCGTTTCGGGCGGAACCGATACGCATCTTATTCTTGTCGATCTGCGCCCGAAGAAGCTCACGGGCACCAAGGCTGAAAAGTCGCTCGGCCGCGCACACATCACCTGCAACAAGAACGGCATTCCGTTCGACCCCGAGAAGCCGATGGTGACCTCAGGCATCCGTCTCGGGTCGCCCGCCGGAACGACGCGCGGCTTCGGCGTCGCCGAGTTCCAGGAGATCGGCCGTCTCATCACGGAAGTTCTCGATGGTCTCGCGAAGAACGGCGAAGAAGGCAACGCTGCGGTC
>JAICLG010000236.1 GCA_025927515.1 Hyphomicrobium sp. | reverse complement strand
ATCGAGGATCGGATTGTTCTCCGGTGTCGCGCCCGGTGCGTAACGGCGCAAAAAGCCCCACAGCACATCCTTGTTCTCGGCGTTGGAGACGGAAACAAGATTGAGGAGCAGCCCGAATGTGATCGGGAGTTCCGGGGCGGGGGGCGCGCCGTCGTGGATGTGCCAAACGGGATTGTCGAGCTGTTGCTTGGCTTCCTGCGACGGGTAGGCGGACAGGAATTGCAGATATTCATCGACCGCGCGCGGAATGACATCGAAATAAAGCTTCTTGGCGCTCTTCGGCTTCTGGAACATGAAGAGCGACAGGCTTTCGGGCGACGCGTAAGTCAGCCATTCCTCGATCGTGAGGCCGTTGCCCCGCGACTTGGAAATCTTTTCGCCGTTCTGGTCGAGAAACAGCTCGTAATTGAAACCTTCTGGCGGCGTGCCGCCCAGTGCCTTGCAGACTCTCGACGATAAGGTGACGCTGTCGATCAGATCCTTTCCGGCCATTTCATAGTCGACGCCGAGAGCCGTCCAGCGCATGGCCCAGTCGGCCTTCCATTGGCACTTGACGCGGCCGCCGGTGACAGGCGTTTCGACCTTCTCGCCCGTTTCGGGATCGACGTAGGTGATGGTTCCGGCTTTGACATCACGTGCCACCATCGGCACCTGCAGGACGCGGCCTGTGCGTTCGCTGACGGGCAGGAAGGGGGAATAGGTCGCCTGCCGTTCTGATCCGAGCGTCGGCAGGATGATTTCCATGACCTTGTCATAGACCGCGAGCATCTTGAGCAAAGTCGCGTCGAACATTCCCGATTTGTAGCACTCGGTGGCCGAAAAAAATTCGTACTCGAACTCAAAGCGGTCGAGGAAATCGCGCAGCATGGCGTTGTTGTGATGTGCGAAGCTTTCGTACTTGCCGAACGGGTCGGGCACGCGCGTTAGCGGCTCGTCCAGATGCTCCTGCAGCATCGCCTGGTTGGGGACGTTGGTCGGCACCTTGCGCAAACCGTCCATGTCGTCGGAGAAGCAGATGAGGCGCGTCTTGCGCTTGCTGCCCGTCAACAGTTCGAACGCATGGCGCACCATCGTCGTGCGCGCGACCTCTCCGAACGTTCCGATATGCGGCAGGCCGGACGGCCCGTAGCCGGTTTCGAACAGGACGGTCTTGTCAGCGCCCCCCGGCAAGCGTTCGAGGCGCTTGATCAGCCGCCGAGCTTCTTCAAACGGCCAAGCCCTGGATTCGAGGCTGGCGGCGGCTTGCGCGGAAGTGAAGGCAAGAGAGGTCATTGATTGCGATGCCGTTTCATGTTGGCAGGAGGCTCGAATTACTCTCCGTTCGGAGAATAAATTTCGCGTCGGCACCGTAGGTTGAGCCAGGGAATGCGTCAACGCGGCTCCCGAAGCCTCGCGACAAATGCCGCAACGGCATCGGCGGCCGATAGCAGATTGCCTTTGCGGGTAAAGCCTGAGCTTCCGCGCGGACTGAAATCATGGTCGCCATCCCCGATCCAGACCATCTCGATGGCCTCCGATAGCGGCAGGGCTTCAACTTCGCTCCGGTTACCAAAGGGATCGCGTTCACCCTGGACGATCAGGGTCGGGCATTTGAGGGTTTCGAGATGGGCAGTGCGGAGCTTTTCCGGGGTCTTGGGAGGATGAAAGGGATAGCCAAGGCAAACGAGACCGGCGATCGCGCCTTCGCGATAGAGTTCGTCGGCGATGAGGCTCGCCACACGTCCGCCCAGTGACTTGCCGCCGATGACGATCTTGGTGGCTGCCGTCGCGGATTTCGTCAGGGATCGCACGACGTCGCGATATTCGGTTGTCAACGTTTCCGCTTTCGGTGGCGGCCGTTTCGGTCCTCCGTCGCGCCGGGACGCCATGTACGCGAATTCGAAAGCTGTGAGGGCAATGCCGCGCGCGGCGAGCAATTTCATCATCGCCTCGAAAAAGGGCGAAGCAATGCCGGCTCCCGCACCGTGCGCGAGGACGAGGCGGCAAGGCGCGTCTGGATCACCTGCTTCGGAAACGAATGTCAGGTCAAAGTTCTTTCCTGGCTGCTTGATGAAGATGTGAGGATGAAGGGCACGCGGATTGAACAATATGTCTGTGCGGCTAAGCTCGCGAGTTCTTGCAGGCGCCGGATGCCGCCGACGACTTGACACTGAATCTCGATCAGGGGCGATATTTTGGCTTTTTTTGCCACGCTCGTGCAACTTTGATGGCGTTTCCGGGGCAGAGTCTGATTTTCGCCCGACTATGACGTATAAGGGCTCATCTTTGGCAAATTCGGAAGCGGGCATGAGATCCGGAGGGCTATCCGCGCTGCTTTTCACGCTAGGCTTGGCAGGGATCATCCTGATCAAGGGCGATTTGCTGTTGCCTCCCGCCTTTGCTGATCCGCGATCAACCGCAGATGGCGCCGGCCACCGTCTGCCGGAATTTGTTCCTCAGGGTCAGTCGCTGATACGTTCCAGCGAACAAGACGCGACGTCGGCGCCGAAGGCAGGTTCTGCCGCGTCGAATTCCGATGCGAAGGCCGGGGCGATCACCGCCGACCCCGTCCTGGGCATGCCTCTGTCGGAAACGTCCAGCCTCAAAGCCGAACCAGGCCTTCCGGAGTGGCCAAAATTCATTGGGGCGAAAGATCTTTTCGGCGCCGTCAAAAAGCCGGCTCCGCTCGCGGCGCGCGCCATTGGATACTATGCGCACGGATGTCTCTCGGGTGCCGTGCCATTGCCGGTCGACGGTCCGGCTTGGCAGGAAATGCGGCTTTCGCGTAACCGCAATTGGGGCCACCCCGAGTTGATCGCCCTTATCGAGCGTTTTGCACTGGATGCGCAGAAGTTCGATGGTTGGCACGGTCTTCTCGTCGGCGATATCGCCCAGCCGAGAGGCGGTCCGATGACGGCCGGGCACGCGAGCCATCAGGTTGGGCTCGATGCCGACATCTGGCTCACGCCGATGCCCAAGCGGCGTCTGACGCGCCAGCAGCGCGAGGACTTGCAAGCGACGTCGATGCTGGACAGCACAGGTTTGGCCGTCAATCCGAAGGTGTTCACAAGCAAGCAAGTGGCTCTGATCAAGCGTGCGGCCTCCTACTCCGAGGTCGAGCGGATCTTCGTTCATCCGGCGATCAAAAAGGCGTTGTGTGTGGCAGCGGGCACGGATCGCGCATGGCTCGGCAAAGTACGGCCCTATTACGGGCATTACTACCATTTCCACATGCGCATCAAATGTCCGGCGGGTGTCAGCGGCTGCCAATCGCAGACGCCGCCGACCGGCGATGATGGTTGCGGAAAAGAAGTCGATTGGTGGCTGGCGAGAGTGAGACCTGCGAAGAATCCGCCCGTCCCCAAGCCTCGCAGTGTCAACGTAAGGCCGCCAAAGCCACCCATCATGTTGTCCGACCTGCCCGCGGAATGTCGGTCACTCCTGGCGGCCGGGCCTGATCCGGTTCCGGTTCCTCAGGCGGCGTTGATGACGAAGGCCGCGGTCCACGAAGCGTTGGAGAAGGCCGCGAAAGCCAGAATGGCGTTTGCGAAAGCTGAAGGCCTGCCGATGGTGCCAGCGAACGCGGCCGCGGCGCACCCGGCCTTACGCCCGCATCTCCACAAAACCACGACGGCCGAAAAAAAGTAATCTTCGCGGCGGCTAGAATTCCTATACGGGCATCGTACCCGGAAGCGAGCCGATTCAGTAGTCGTTGACGAAGATGCGGATGCGCTGTCTCGGTCTGCCCAGGAGGCCGGCGACTACGGCCAATACGAAGAAGATCAGCGAAGCGGGCAGCGATAGGATAGAGGTCAGGACCGGGTTCCAAGCATAGACGCCAATCGAGTTCTCAACCGATCGTTCGAGCGCGGTGACGAAGGACGGGGTTAGCGTTTGCAGATGTTGAAGAAGCGAGATTGCCGCACGGCTCTGACCATCAAGCGCCGGGCGCGAAACGTCGGCCGCTACTGCGATCAATGAAAAGAGGGCGAAAAGAGCGGCGAGAAAGCGCATCAGCATGCGCGGCCGGGTTTCGGGGTTCACGACGCCGGTGACGAGCGCCGCGACAAGCGATGCTAACGCGATACGCACCAGCCAGCGGCTCGGCGGTTCACCCGTCGTGTGCCACGACCAAAGCGCCGCCGAGGCGCATAACACGGAAACCAGGACAAATGCTTTCAAAAGGCGAGAGCTGGTCATGGATTGGCGTTTGCTCCTTGACGGGCGCTTTTGTGTGGCCCGGCTGGCCTGTGGTCAAGCGACACATCGCTTTGTGGCCGCCGTCCTGTCTGTGCAAGTTGCGCTTGGGGCAGCGATGCGTATAGTGCGCGCCGCTTCGCATGAGCGATACGGAGAGATGGCCGAGTGGTTGAAGGCGCACGCCTGGAACGCGTGTAGGCTCGTAAGGGTCTCGTGGGTTCGAATCCCACTCTCTCCGCCAAGAGCCCTTGATCCCAAATCATTTTTCGAAATGTTTTTCGGCCGGTCCACAAATCTGGCGGCGAAGCGATCCCTCATGCATAGCGTAGCGGCCGCCGCTGGCGGACTGCGAATGTCTCTGCATTGATGGTCGAACTCAACCGGTTTGCGATAACCCGTCTAGTTTTTGTTGCGATCAACGGGTTTTCGCATGAATCTCATAATAGGTCTCAATCATCCGACCGACGTCGGCATGCCACTCCGCCTGCTCATTGAGAGTAGGGCCGTTCTCCAGTGCTTCTTTCGGCACCGAGATGATGTAACCGCACTCGGCAACATCATAAGAAAGCAGGTTCCAGGGCAACGGAACATAT
>JAICLG010000057.1 GCA_025927515.1 Hyphomicrobium sp. | reverse complement strand
GAGCACAATTAGCCTGCTGCGCATACAGCGGGGAATGCTGAATTTTGCACACTTTTTTACACATGTGTAAATAATACCGAAGAAAAATGAATTGTTACAACAGGTTAGATGTTGGAGCATCAAACTTAAAATCCTGAGACGGTAACGTCGTGAGGGTTCGAGTCCCTCCGTCCGCACCATCCCGATTTCGTCTCCAATCCCGAATCCGCGTGACGTGATTATAGAACGCTCCCCGCTCGCGCCGGGCCGGCCATCTTCTTTGGCTGACTAGACTGAAGTTCGCCAGCCGCTTCGAAAAGCAACGCGCGTGGGCCGTTTCGAACCGCTGCTACGTCGCCAATTGCAGCGGATTTGCGTGACGTCGCGATTTCCCTTCGAAGAAGCAGCCGTCTTCGAGCGAAAGATGCTTGTGAAAAATATCTGCGGCGACCGACGAGGCGCTCTTGAGCGTCAGATGGTTGGCAAAAATCTCGCCCGAAACTTCTCCGAGCACCGTGACGGCATCGGCGATGATCGACCCATCCACGATGCCGCGCTCGGAGACGATGACTGACGCGCAGCGAACGTCTCCCAGCACGGTGCCTTCGATGATCAAGGGACCGGGGAATTCGAGAGCACCTTCGATGCAGGCTTTGCGCGGAATGGTGAGGGCAGCGGGAAGCGGATGGCTCGGATTGGTCATCGATACTCACTCTACCTGATATGTACGCATCCCGCTCAAAGCGACTGTTGTTGCAGTCCGTGGCGAGATTCAGGCTTAAAGTGACACCGCATGGTGTTGACCGAATAACGAGTGGCACAGTCGCACCAGCCGCGACTTCTCTGCCACCTCAACCTGTGAGCGCTTCCCGTTCCTTCAGGAGCGCCTCGAGTTGTGCTTCCTGTTGCGCAATCCGGCTGGAGGTCAGGCTCTCATTGGCCGCGCCGGAGAACGCCGCGGCTTGCTCCACCAACTCACGGATGTTGTCGCGGATCACGGCAATACGCTTGTCGAGTTCGACGAGGTCAGCAGAGTTTGCCATCGAGCACTCCTGTTTTCAGCGCGCTGCGGCCGGTTTGCGAGAAGACCGTCAGGCGAGCACGTTCCATTTCTTGAACCAAGCCGCCATCTGCCGCCAAGCGTCTTCAGCTGCATCTTTATTGTAGCTGGGACGATAATCGGCATGGAATCCATGTCCGGCGCCCGGATATTCCTTGAACTCTGCCGTCTTTCCGGCGGCAGCGAGGGCCGCCTTCATCCGCTCCACCTGAGCAGGGGGAATGCCTTGGTCCTCGGCGCCATAAAGGCCGAGCACCGGAGCCTTCATTTGCGGGGCAAGCTCCAGCGGGCTCTTCGGCCAAATCGACTTTTGCGCCGTGGGATCGATAAGCGACCCATAGAACGATACGCCGGCTTTGACGTCACTACTCGAGGCGCAATAGACCCAGACCGTTCGTCCGCCGCGGCAAAAGCCGATGATGCCAAGCCGGTTCTTATCGCCGCCCTGACTCTCGGCCCACCGAACAGTGGCGTCGAGATCTGCGATAAGCTCGCCGTCGGGCTTGGTATTGACGAGAGGCATCAGCTTGCCGATTTCACGGATGCTGACGAGATTGCCCAATCGAAAATAGTAATCCGGCGCCACGGCGAACGCGCCAAGCTTGGCAAGGCGGCGCGTGACATCCCTGATGTACTCGTGCAGTCCAAAGATCTCCATAGCGACGAGGATGATCGGCGGATTTCGGATATGCGCCGGGCGCGCGAAATATACGGGCATCTCGCCGCCTTGAACCGCGACGTGGGCGGTGCCTGCATCGAGGCCGGTGGTGTCGGTCTTGATCGTCTCGGCGCGGACGGGTCCGGCAGCAAGCGTGTAACCCGCCGCTGCCGCCGCCGAAACGCTCATGAAGTTCAGCCGCGAGAGTGGCGGCACGTTCGTCAGGCCCGAGATATCGGAAGCGATCCGTGGTGAATCTGACGTCATGCGTAACTCCTAGAACAAGAGGAGGCTTCGCGGTCCTTCGCCGTCAATTGTCCTAAGGCTACCGCAACGGCGATGCCATGTCAGGCGATCGATGTAATTCAAAATTTGATAAGCCGCCGGGAGACTTCCTGGCCAGATCGCAAGGGATGGCCCAAGTGGAGGCGGCGAGCGTCCACTGTCACGCGCAAAGAAAAAGGCGGCGGGGCCATAGGCCCGGCCGCCTCGGAAACCGAAATCTAACGGCTTACTTCTTCACGCAGGCCTTCGTCGTCTTGTCCCACTTCATGCCTTTCGCCTTCTTGCATGCCGCTTTGGTCTTCGGAGCATCGGCGGCGTAAGCAACCATCGGAGCGGAAACGGCGAACAGGACGCCGGTGAGAACTGCGCCACGCAAGATCTTTGAGATCATCTGTCTTTCTCCATCGCGTTACCTGGGACATCAGTCCCCAGAGCCCGCTAGATAGCCTACCGACCCTCGTCCCGGTTCTTACGTTTGCCATACGTTTCCGTAAGGTCGAGGTTGTGCCGGCCAGGATATATTCGCGCGATAGATTTTGATGAAAAACGCGAACGCGGCTGCGAAAAACGGTGTTCCCGGCAAAAAAATCCGTACGCGGTTCGATTGCCAAAAGTTCAGAAAAGAGCGAGTGAGCGCCACCTCGGAGTGATGATTGTGGCGATCCTGTGCATCGTCTAAGAACCGCTCTGAAAGAGCTGGCCCACGGCCAAGCTGACAGCCCAGGGGATTTATTCTGAAAATGAAGCTCGTCCGATTTGGTGCGCCCGGCGCCGAGAAGCCCGGCATTGTCGACAACGAAGGAAACATTCGCGATCTGTCAAAGCACATTCCCGATTTGTCCGGCGCGCACCTCGCCCCTGCTGCGCTCGCCAAGCTTTCCGAAATCGATCCCGCGTCGCTGCCGAAAGCACCCTCGGACGTTCGCCTCGGCCCGCCCGTCGCCGGTACCCACAACTTCATTGCGATAGGGTTGAACTACGCCGACCACGCAAAGGAAACGGGGCAGGAAATCCCCACCGAACCCATCCTGTTCAATAAAGCCACGACGTCGATCTGCGGCCCATATGACGACGTCATGTGCCCAAAAAATTCGAGGCACCTGGATTGGGAGTGTGAAATCGCCTTCGTCATCGGCGCCCGTGCCCGGTACGTCGAGGCCAAGGATTGGGCGAACTACATTGCCGGGTACTGCATCTGCAACGACGTCTCGGAGCGGCGCTTTCAAAGCAAGCGCGGCGGGCAATGGGTCAAGGGCAAATCGGCCGAAACCTTCGGGCCCCTAGGCCCGTGGCTGGTAACGCCTGACGAACTGACCGACCCGGACAATCTCGCTATGTCGCTCGACGTCAACGGCGCGCGCAAGCAAACGGGTTCGACGGCGACGATGATCTTCAAAATTCCCGAGCTGCTCGCCTATGTCACGGAATTCATGGTTCTCGAGCCCGGCGACGTCATTACGACCGGAACGCCGCCCGGCGTTGGCACCGCCAGAAATCCGAAGGAATTCCTGAAGCCCGGCGACGTGATGGAACTTCGCATCGATGGGCTCGGCATGCAGCGCCAGAAGGTCGTGGCGTTTGCGCCATGAGATTAAGCGTCCTCGTCGTCCGGCGGCTGCTGATTCTTATTGAGAAGACTCCGGAAATCGGTACCGACGCGGATCGCGAGCCGTTGCCGGATCTCGTCCCAGGAGCGCGGATTGTCGAGATCTAATTTGCCGAGCGCTTCGCGGACGTACTTGAGTTGATCCTTGAGATGCTGCTCACCATGGACGAGACCATCGTCCGGTTGAGCGGCGATCTCGAGTTCATCGATCAAGTAGCTGATCAGGCCTGTTTCCGGAAACAGCATGTAAAGCGTGAGATCGTTGCGAACGCGTCCGTCGACGCCGTCGAGCAACGACTGCTTGCGCTCGTCTCCGCCGATTTCACGCCGAAGACCCGAATAAACCTCGCTCAGAATGCGGTCTTGATCGCTCTGGAACTCGCGCAGCAGAAAGCCAAGGTTTTCGTTTTTCTTGCTGTGCGCATTGAGAGCCTTCCACGCTTCGAGGATCGCGCCGCGCGATTCCGGCAGGCTCAAGCGCGTATCGACGATCTCGGGTGTCAGGTTGATCGCTTCGAGCAATGTCTCTTTGTAGTACGCAACGAGCTGCGCGCGTTCCTCATGTGACAATGGATTGATGCGCGGCAGAGCGGGCATCGGTTTCTCAAGCTCGCGCGGGCGTTGATCTCGCGACAGCTCCGAACGTGCGGTTCGAAGCGTTCCGCCATCGAGAGCCGGGCGCTCCTGAACGCCCTCGAAGCGGGCACGATCATAACCGTACTCGGGAGATTCCGGTGCCGTGGCCCGGATCGTCAGAAGCGTTTCGTAGAGAGTGGGGCGAATGTAGTAGCAGTCGCTGATCTTTTGATCGGGCTCGACGGCTTTGACCGCCGAGCCGGCGTTCATGACGCGGCGAACCACGCGCGCATCGTATCCGTTCGCAACGTCCATCAACGTCACCTTGGACGTAAAGCCTTCCGTCTCCCGGATCGGTTCCAGCGTATTCAGAACGATTTCCGAATGCTCGCGCGGATGCGGTGCGAGTGCCGCCGACACGAGCTGGTCGAGGCGGGCACGATCTTTCGCCGACGCATCCGTCTTGAACTGCTTGTCGACGACGCTCGAAAGATACTCGCGAAGCTCGCAGCGAACCCGGTAGCGCTCCGGATTATGGCTGATGGTTTCGACGGCGCCGATATCGGCTCCGGCCGTCAGCACCATGCGCACGCGATCGGCCTGCGAACGCTCCATGTTGCTCAAGTCGGCGAGGGCGGAGAACCCATCTTGATTTGTGATCGGTCGCAAAGCCGTCAACGTCAGCCAGGCCGTCTCGTAAGGGTGCGCACCGAGCGCAGCATTGATCGTCGCTTCGAGCTGCGAACCAGAACGCGACTTGAAACTCGGAATATCGGAAAGCGGCGACCGCACGGCATTGGCACCGAAGAGCCCGGACATGAAGATTAACCCGTCGAGGCCGATTGCAATGGCAAGCGCCAGATAGGCCAGACGGTTGCCATCCTGAAAGGCGTTGAGCGTGACGACGAAGCGGTGCGCCTTGTCATCGCGGGACAACTCGATGCGGTTGATCTTCGAGCGCAGGACGGCGGTATCTTCGCTCGGAAGTGCACTGTCTGAGAGACAGCGCCGCGCGAAGGCGAACAGGTCGTCGGTAGATTTGTTTTCGACGAGTTTGTCACCGCCGACACACGTCTGCTGAAAGACCTTGGTGCCCGACTGCAACCCAAAGAGGCCGGATGCTGCGTCA
Source organism: Hyphomicrobium sp. (assembly GCA_025927515.1). GTDB lineage: Bacteria > Pseudomonadota > Alphaproteobacteria > Rhizobiales > Hyphomicrobiaceae > Hyphomicrobium_B. The sequence continues at coordinate 8,156 of JAICLG010000057.1, read as the reverse complement.
GCCACGGCTTTCGGATCACAGTCGATGCCGGACAACAGAGGCTTCGTATCTGGCGTCGCGGACAGCGCGCCGTAGATGTCGTTGCACATTCTCTGCAGGCTCGCGAGCCGCGGAGCGTTGGGATCGGCGCGAAAATCGGATTTGGCGCGCTCGAAGGCGGGCAGGATCCTCGCAGGATCGATTTTGGCGCTGTCGTCGCCCTTTTCAGTACCGTCCGCCAACGCGATGCGTTGCTTGGCCGTGTCGGCTTCGCCTTGGTATTTGGCCAGATCGCCATCGAGCGTCGCGAGTTCAGTATCGATGGCGGTAAGCCGCGTTTCGACACCGCTCAGACGCTTCTGGGCGTCTTTCATGCGTTCGCCCGCAACCTGGGCAGCGCCTTGCGCCAGAGCGAGTTCGCTCATGCGCTGGCGATAGATCGGGCCGCGTCCCGCCTTCAGGCTTCCTTCGACGCCTTTGTCCTCGGCGAGCGCTGCGACGCGCTTGGCATCCACCTCTTTCGCTTTGGCGTCGTAGTCGGCTTTCTTGGTTGCATAGTCGGCAGCAAGTTCCGGACGTTGCGCTGCGAGCCTCGTTTTTTCGTCCGTGAGCGATGTCTTACGCCCGGCGAGGCCCGCCTGACCGGCTTCGGCCGAGGCGATACGCTCCTGCTGTTCCTTGATCGTGCGGCTGCGCGCCTCGACCTGCGCATTCACGTAGCGCTCGATGGCGTCTTGCGATTGCGTTGCGACTTTGGTGATCGCGTCGAGCTGATGCTCATAGTCTTTCCAGGCGCCCGTCGTAAAAATCTCTTCGGCGAGACTGGCACGCCGCCCGGCAAGCGCCTGCTCGATATCGGAGACAATGCCCGACACCTGGTTCTGCGCACGAAGCTGAGCGGCGCGAACGCGCTCGGATTGCGGAAAGATCGCGGTGAAGAAGCTGTCGAAGGAGAAAAAGACGCTCGTCGCCATGCAGGCGAAAAACATCAGCCACAGCATCGAATTGCGAATGATGACACGAACGACCTGCACGTAAGGGCGCACGAGATCGTTGGCGGCATAGAGCGTAAACAACGCCAGCAAGAGAATGCCGGCGCCGAGGATCAGAAACTTATCGCCCGCCGACGACCAGCCAAAATCCTCGACGTTCGCATGCTTGATGTCCGCCTGCCCGGTCCACTGCAGAAACAGCACGAACGTGACGACGAACAACAGAAGGCCGATGAAGCTGCCGAGCCACGGCTGCGCCGCAGCGCTGGCGAGCGAGGAGTCCCCCGGGCGTGCCTGCGCATTCATGCCGGTCGCGAAGCTCTCGCCGATGAGCCACGCGACAATCAGCATGATGCCCTGAATACCGAACGTCACCATGCCCGAGAGCAGCGGCTCGCCGGTAAAATTGTACATTCCTTCCCAGGTCCGCCAACCGGCGGCCGCCGAGAGCACGATGCCGGTCGTGCCGAGCAGCGCCAGTCGCCAATTGGAGAAAACCGTCTCTTCGATCGTTTCTCGAAGCCGCCGCGCCACGCGCGTTCGCAAAAGAAACGCGAAGATGCCGATGAAGAAAATGGCGGTACCGAGCGGCCGGGCGTTCTCGGCCAGCTTGTCGATAAGAAACTTAACGTCCATTCGGGAGCGTTCCGAGCTATCTCTTTGCGAGCTACCGCTAAGGCGGTCTACGAATCATTGCCCGCCAAAGTTCAGCCGACGACGAGTCGGATTGGCGGCTAGATTAAGATCAATTTGCTCCCCGCATCAAAATCTTTAGAAATTTGCGCTGATGGGGGCGTGCTCAAGGGGAGCAAGTGGTCGAATTTTCGCCGAGATCAAGATGGGGAGCATAAATGCCTTTGCGGGCCCTTGAACTGGATGGCGGTCAATCACGACATGTTATATTGTCCGCACGCCGGAATCCGCCATTGTGGCGGGGTGAAAGTGCGATCCAGTCCAGGGGACTGTTATGACTGCAGCCACAGCCGAAGATCAACGTGCCCGCGAACGGGTCAAACTTTCCATCGACCGTGCGAGCGCCATCTTCGCCGAAAAGAACATCCGGTTTACCGATCTGCGCCGCAAGGTCTTCGAGGAAATCGCTTCCACCCATGCCAGCGTCGGCGCTTACGAGGTGCTCGACCGTCTTGCCAAGAAAGGGACGCGGCTGGCGCCGATCTCGATCTATCGCGCGCTTGACGCTCTCCTCGAGGCCGGTGTGGTGCACCGCCTTGAGAGCAAGAACGCCTACTTCGCTTGCCGCCAGCTGCATAAGCCCCGGACAGGCAAGCGTCCCATGTTTTTGAGCTGCGAGAAGTGCGGCGCCGTCCAGGAGGTCGACGGCGACGAGATTTTCACCGCAATCGACGCAGCCGCCCACGGCGCCAAGTTCGAACCGCGCGTGCGCTTCGCCGAGGTGTCCGGCACATGCCATGAGTGCGCGGCCCGGCGCCAAAGCTGACCACCACCCACCGCTGCTGCTGACAGGAGATATCACCTTTGTCGTTATTCCGGCCCAGCGACGCTGCCGGCTTGCAAACGGTCGCCGCCGAAGGGCCACCTGCGTGCGGCCATGTGCACGATGGCGGGCATGAACCACAGCCGGCGGGCGATGCATTGATTTCGGCACGCGATCTCTGGCTCCGGCATGGCGGCCGCGACGTCATCGCCGGCGTCAATTTGGAAGTTCGCTGCGGAGAGATCGTCACCCTCATCGGACCGAACGGCGCCGGTAAGACGACGTTGGTAAGGTTGATTCTCGGCATCGAAAAACCCGATCGTGGTTTGATCGTCCGGCCACCCACGACGCGGATCGGCTACGTGCCGCAGCGGTTCGAAGTCGATCGCACGATCCCCATGACGGTCCGGAGCTTCCTGGCCCTCGGCGGTTCGGCAGCTGCGACCGACATCGAAAGCGCGCTGGACGAGGTCGGCGCCCTCAGGACCGCGCATCAGCAGTTGTCCAGACTTTCCGGAGGCGAGACGCAACGGGTGCTGATCGCCCGTGCTTTGCTGCGCCGGCCCAACCTGCTGATCCTCGACGAGCCCGCTCGTGGCGTCGATTTTGCAGGCGAAGCCGAACTCTACGAATTGATCGGGGGGCTTCGTGACAAGCGTCACCTCGGCATTCTCCTCGTATCGCACGATCTTCACGTCGTAATGGCGAAGAGCGACCGGGTGATCTGTTTGAATGGGCATGTGTGCTGTTCGGGTAAGCCGGAGCACGTTTCGCAACACGCCGAGTACGCGCGCATCTTCGGACCGAAAGGCGCGGCGGCACTCAGCGTCTATCGTCATCACCACGACCACGCGCACGATCTGACTGGCGAGACGAAGCCGCTCGGCGATGCAGATGCTCAAAGGCGAGGATCTTGAGTGTTCTCCTGGCCTGAGCCGTTTATCTGGCGAGCATTACTGGCCGCCGTCGGACTCGCGGTGATCGCGGCGCCGCTTGGCTGCATCGTCGTCTGGCGTCGTATGTCGTATGTCGGCGAGACGCTGGCCCAAGCTGGGCTGTTGGGCGTCGCGCTGGGGCTTGCGCTGAAGGTCGACTTGACGCTCGCGGTCGTGCTCGCGGCTGTCGCGGCGGCGGGCCTGCTGACGTTGCTCGGCCGGCAACACTTGGTTTCACTCGATTCCGCTCTCGGTCTCACCCATCACGCCACGCTTGCGCTCGGCATCGCCGCGATCGCGCTGGCCAAAGGACCCGGCATCGATCTTATGAGCTACCTGTTCGGCGACGTTTTCGCCGTGACACGGAGCGACCTCGTGTGGGTGTACGTTGGAGGCGCGGCCGTCCTTGCGATGATCTTCTATCTCTGGGAGCCGCTGGTGCGGCTATCGCTGCATGAAGACCTGGCGACGGCCGAGGGCGTCGATCCCAAGCTGACGCGTGCCGCCTTCGATCTGCTGCTGGCCGTCGTTATCGCGGTTGCCATGAAGGTCGTCGGCATTCTGCTCGTCATGGCGTTTTTAGTCGTCCCGGCTGTTGCCGCCCGGCCGCTATCCACGACCCCCGAACGGATGGCGCTTCTCGCCGCGGCTATCGCCGTTATCAGCACAATTTTCGGCCTTTGGCTTTCTCTTTCAAGCGATTTGCCGGGGGGCCCCAGTATCGTCATCGCGATGTGCACTGTCGCGGCCATATCACTTCTGGCGGGAAGCCGCAGACAAGGCTAGAACGTCGCCAGTGGGGCATTGAGAGGTTATTCCGATGTCGCTTGGCGACAGCATCACCATGAAGCCGCGTCATAAAACTGTCGCGGTCAAAGTTGGCGGCGTCACCGTGGGCGGTGGCGCGCCGGTGGTCGTCCAATCGATGACCAACACTGATACTGCGGACGTCGCCTCGACGGTCAAGCAGGTTGCGGATCTGGCGCGGGCCGGGTCGGAGCTCGTCCGCATTACGGTCGATCGCGACGAAGCCGCCAAGGCCGTGCCTCACATTCGCGATGAGTTGCGAAAGCGGGGCGTCAACGTTCCGTTGATCGGCGACTTTCATTACATCGGCCACAAGCTTCTGGGCGAAAATCCTGCCTGTGCCGAGGCACTGGACAAATACCGGATCAATCCCGGCAACGTTGGATTCAAGGACAAGAAGGATCGCCAGTTCGGCGCCATCATCGAGACTGCGATCCGCCACGGCAAGCCGGTGCGCATCGGGGTCAATTGGGGCTCGCTCGACGCCGAGCTTCTGACGCACCTGATGGACGAAAACGCCAAGTCCAGCGATCCCAAGCCCGCACGCGCCGTCATGCACGAGGCCATGGTTCAGTCGGCGCTTTTGTCCGCCGCGCGCGCCGAGGAGATGGGCCTAGGCGCCGATCGCATCGTTGTTTCCGGCAAGGTTTCTGCAGTGCAGGATCTCATCGCCGTCTATCAAATTCTCGCTGAGCGGAGCCGCTACGCACTGCATCTCGGGCTGACCGAGGCCGGAATGGGCTCGAAGGGCATTGTCGCGTCATCGGCCGCCATCGGCATTCTCCTTCAGCATGGCATCGGCGACACGATCCGCTTCTCCTTGACGCCCGAGCCCGGCGGCGACCGTGCCCAAGAGGTCCGCACCGCGCAGGAATTGCTCCAGACGATGGGGCTTCGATCCTTCGTCCCGGTCGTTGCGGCTTGTCCCGGCTGTGGGCGCACGACCTCGACCGTCTTCCAGGAACTTGCACGCGATATACAAGACATGATCCGCGATCGGATGCCGGACTGGAAGACCAGGTATCCTGGGGTCGAGACGCTCAATTTCGCCGTCATGGGCTGCATCGTGAATGGTCCGGGAGAGAGCAAGCATGCCGACGTGGGCATATCGCTGCCAGGGACCGGAGAATCTCCGGCCGCGCCCGTCTTCATCGACGGCAAAAAGGCTATGACACTCCGCGGCCCCAACATTGCGATCGAATTCAAAGCCATCGTCGAGGACTATATCGAACGGCGTTTTGCCAGCCCCGCGATCGTGAACAGCAGCGCGGCGGAGTAAATCGCGGGCAGCCAAAACTCTGAATTTTCGTTTACGATTCCGAGAGTTAACGGAGTTGAACGAAGTCGCGGGAGGGTTTTGCGACCATCGTTCGCTCGCGCCGCTTTGCGCCATGCGCTAATGGGATGGCGGCCGCTGGACCGAAGCGAAGACGGACCCCATGACGGCTCCGCAGGTTTGCCAGACGGTGCAGCCCGCCGTTTGCCACGAAGGATACCCTTCTGAATGAGCGATAGAAGCAGTACCTCCGAACGTCACCTCGTGATCGGCGCCGGTCCTGTCGGACTGGCGATGGCGGCGGCGCTGAAACACCGAGGCGTTCCTTTCGACGTCGTCGATGGTGCTTCCGGAGTTGGTGGCAACTGGCTTCACGGCGTCTATCGCTCCGCGCACATCGTCTCTTCCAAGAAGGCGACGGAGTATGCCGACTATCCAATGCCGGCTGACTTTCCGGATTTCCCGTCCGCCGATCAGATGCTGGAATACCTCGAGTCCTTCGCCAAGGACCGCGGTCTCCTTCCGTATTGTGAGTTCAACAAGACCGTTTCACTGGCGGCGCCCGACGAGTCCGGACGCTGGAATGTAAAATTCGCCGATGGCGAGGAGCGGACATATAAAGGCGTCGTCGTCTGCAACGGTCACCACTGGGACAAGCGCTTCCCGAAGCTTCCCGGCACGTTCGCGGGCGAAATATTGCATTCAAAGGATTACCGGGACGTCGCGCAGATCCAAGGCAAGCGCGTGCTCGTCATCGGGGGCGGCAACTCGGGCGTCGATATGGCTTGCGACGCCGGGCGCTTCGGCGAGAGTTGCGATATTAGCCTCAAGTCGGGCTATTGGTATCTGCCGAAAACGTTTCTCGGCCGTCCACTGACAGACATCCCGATTTGGGGTCTGCCGATCTTCCTGCAGCGCGCCATCCTGAAATCGATCACGCGACTGAGCATCGGCGACTACCGCCGTTACGGCTTGCAACGGCCAAACCATAAACTTTTCGAACGCCACCCCGCTTTTGGGACGGATCTCCTCGGTGCAATCCGCATGGGACGCGTGAAGCCGCGTCCCGCAATCGACAAGGTTGACGGGAAAACCGTGACGTTCGTCGATGGCACGACAGGCACATACGATCTGATCATCGCCGCGACTGGATTCCACGCATCTTTCCCATTCCTTCCGGAAGGGCTGATCGACGTCAAAGACAACGTCGTCCAGGTTTATGGCGGTGCGTTTCCCGCAGGCGTACGCGGCCTTTACATTGTCGGCTGGGCACAAGCGCGCAATGGGTTCGGCCGCCTCATGACCCCGCTATCGGATCTCTACGCGCGCATGATCGCGATGCAGGACGAACTCGTGTTTCCGATCGGAACCTTGATGCAGCGATCGTTCACACAACGCTTGCCGACGACGCATCTCGTCGATCCCGAGAAATCGCGGCGCGAAATTCGCTTGGCGCATTGGGTTTTGCCCCTGCTCAAATTGCGCGACAGAAGAATGGCTCGGAAAGAGCCATCTGCCACGCAAAAAGGCCGCACGCCGGTAAGAGCTTAGTGCAGCAAAATTGAAAAACCATTTTGCGGGCGTCTGCAAAATGCTCGCGGCATAGCAAATTCATAAAAACATATCAGGCATCTGATTCGCGCATCACTGCGGCCGAATTGAAACCTTATCTTCTGTGTGGGCGTTGTGGGGGGCAACGAGCCACGATGCTCAAATTTTCTACGGGGTAATCATGACAGCGTATAAAACGAAATGGATTCTGCTTGCCAGCATGGGAGTCTTGGCTGCGGCAGCTGGTAATGCGTCGGCCGCTGATCTCGGACCATACAAACCTTATAATCCGCCACCGCCCGAGCCGGCTCCGATTTATCAGCCGGCGATTTGGGATGGCGCGTATGCGGGCGTCAACGGTGGCTACGGCTGGTCCAATGGAGGACCGACGGAACCAGATGGTGGATTTGGTGGCGGCCAGATCGGCTACAACTGGCAGCGTGATCGGATCGTGTTTGGTATCGAAGGCGATTTCCAAGGTTCGGGCGTAAGTGGACGCGCATTCACCTTCGACGGCGATACGGCACGCAGTGACATGAATTGGTTTTCGACCGTGCGCGGTCGCGTCGGCATCGCGCAAGGCCCGTGGTTGCTCTACGGGACGGGCGGTGTCGCGTTCGCGGACATCGACAATCGCGTCAATCTGGTGGGTTCGCCCTCGTTCCACGATTCCGATACCCAAACCGGCTATGCTGTCGGTGGCGGTTTGGAATGGGCGTTCGCGCCGAACTGGAGCGCCAAAGCCGAATATCTTTATCTCGGCTTCGGTGACGACACGCTCCACAATAGCGACGGCGATACCTACCGCGTGAACAACGACGTTCACACGGTGCGTGTTGGCTTGAACTACCATTTCTGATCTGACGGAAACGAAGCCCCTGGTCAGCTGTCGCGACGGCCCATGTGTCGCGCAGCCTCCGCCAGGGGCTCTGCTTTTGCGCCGAACGAACTCAAGGCTGCGATCGCGGTAGCAATCGAGTGATCAAGGTGTTCGCGCGCCTGCTGGATGCCAAGCAGGCCAACGAGCGTTGCCTTTCCGGCCGCCGCATCTTTTCCCGTCGCCTTGCCGACATCTGCTGCCGTTCCTTCCGCGTCGAGCAGGTCATCGCTGATCTGGAACGCGACGCCGAGATTTTCGCCATAAGCTTTAAGCGCGGCAG
>JAICLG010000347.1 GCA_025927515.1 Hyphomicrobium sp. | reverse complement strand
TGGGGCGCCGATAGGCTGGAGCAAGCAATGCGTTCATTGTGTATTTTTGGGCTGGCTCTTGCGGGACTGATCACATCGTCCCCTCCGGCTCACAGCCGGGGTTTCTCCTGGTTCTTTGCGCACTCCAGGCCCGTCGGGAATTGCTCCGGGCAACAGGTCGTAGCCACCTATTATGTGTCCGGCCGCCGAACTGCGAGTGGAAGGGCGTTCGCAGCAGGGGAAATGACGGCAGCACACCGCACGCTGCCTTTTGGATCGCGCGTGACGGTGACGAATCCGCAGAACGGATCATCCGTCACGGTGGTCATCAATGACCGCGGGCCATTCACCCGCGGAGTTACGCTGGACCTGTCCGCGGGTGCCGCTCGCGCGATCGGCATGCACGGAACACAATGGGTGTGCATGCTCTGAGGGCGGAGACAGGAGCCGTCATGCGCCGACGTTCCCTTGTTCTCCCGATTGCGGCGATGGCAATGGGCGCTGCGACGTCAGCGCACGCGCTGACGTCCGATGAGATGAGAGCCAGGCTCGAAGCGGCGGGCTATTCGCAAATCCGGGAAATGCCCACCGGCAAAATCAAGACTTTCAAGGCCGTCAAGAACGGGCGCGAGCGGTCCATCGTCGTGGGCAGCAACGGTCACATCAACGAGCTTCAATGACCGACGCGCGGACCGCCCCGACCGAAGGCCCCCGCCGCTAGTCCTTTTTGACCGGAATGGTCATCGGCTTGCCCTTATCGACGATATGGACCGTGAGCAGCTTCAGCGTCTTGTCACCCGTGACGGTGAATGCCCCGTGTGGCACGTCGCGCGCGTTGATTTTCGCAAAGCCCGCTTGGAGCGCAAGAGGCTTTCCGTCCGGCAATACCGCGGTAGCGCCGTCGATCACATAATAGGCTTCTTCGCCCGGATGCGTGTGCAGGATGCCAGATGCGCCGGGCGGGACTTCGACGATGCTGACGATGATATCCATGTCCTTGCCGGTCAAATCGCCCCTCGTCAATTCGGTCCTCTTGCTTGATTGAGCGAAGGCCGTGCTGGACGCGACAAACATCAAGCCAGTGAAGGCAACTAAGACTGCGTATTTGGTCATTGTGATGCCTCTATGCTTTGCGGTTGAACGACGCGATTAGATCACGTCGGTTCCAGCTGAGCCAGCGCAATGGCAAACCATGACAGACGAAGGCGGCCCGCTTCGTCCATCAATGCGTGTATTTCCCGTCCAGCGGCTCATCGTCCTCCGGCGGCAACTCTTCGTCCGGGCCGTCGATCAATTCCGCGCAGGTCCAGATGAAGCTCAACTGGAAGGCGACGATGGCGCCCATGGTCAGGGCGAAATGAAACTTTGCGGCGAAGAAGACCAGATAAACCAGCGTGGCCGTCGTTATCGACGTGAGCAGGATGCCGACGCGTACGCCTCTGGTTAGATAGACCGGTTGTTCCGCCAAGCGAGTTCTCTCGGGAAGCCGCAACGAAGCTGATTTTCCGCTTCGGGACGCGCGACATCAATAGCTACTGATTATGGACCCGATACGTCAGCCACAGCGCGCCGCCATCGAGCGGCTTGCTGCCCTCCAACGTCATCTGCCGCAGCGGTGCCTTGTTCGGCCCCTCGTCGGGCGAATCAAAGGCGCTTGGCGCTCCCCTGGTGCCGTCGACGGCGGGGTTCAGGATCAGGTGGATTTCGTCGATCAGCCCGGCGCGAAGGAAGCTGCCGTTGGTGGTGCCGCCGCCCTCGACGAGCAGACGTTCGACGTCGAGCTCACGATTGAGGATCTCCAGCGCAAGGGCGAGATCCAGCTCGGTCTCGCCCGCGAAGATGTAGGAGACGCCTTCGCTGCGCAGGCCGGCGAGATGTGCGTCGGAAACCTTTGTCGTCAGGACGGCAACGATGGGATCGCCGCCGATGTCCGACCGCCCGAACGCGACCTTGCCGTGGGCGTCGAGCACGACGCCATAGGCCTTTGCCTCGCGTGTCGCGAACCAGTGCTCGCGCGGGAACCTCTCGCTGGTTTGCGCGGGATAGGAGTCGCGCCGGGCGAATTCGCGGCCGGTAGTGCGACCGATCACCCATGCATCGCAGCCGATCTCGTCATGCACGCGCTCGAACAGACCCTTCAATTGCGACGGGTCCGGACTCCAGCGGCTAAGCCAGATCCGGCCATCGAGGCTGGCGGACACGATACAGGCGACACGCGGTTTCATGTGCAAACTCCAACGCCACCAAACGTCAGCATGAATCGCGCCGGGCCATCAAGCCTTGCAGAGAAACGAAAAGGAATGGGCGATATGCAACCTAGGTTTTCGGCGATCGGCGCGGAGCCGGGGGCTTGCCGGCGCCTGACTGTACGCGCAGCCCATCCACCAGCACGTCGAGCATCCGGATCACGCCCGCCTGCCAGCCGGGCTGGTCGTGCAGCATGCACATGCCGACCAGCGTGCGCAGCAAATCCTCGGGCCCGATGTCGGCGCGGATTTCGCCGGCCGCAGCCGCGCGCTGGAGCAGCATCCCGATCGCCCTGCTGAGGCGCTCGAAGGAAAAGGCCGTCAGATCGGAGGGAGGCGGGCCGGCGGCGAGCGCCAGCGCTGTCGCCATGCCCTTCTTGGTGGCAACGAACTCGACGTTGGAGCGCAGCCAGCGGCGCAGCGCCTCGACCGGCGCGGCTTCGCCTTTCAATTGTTCCGCCAGCTCGCTGAGCTGCTCCACCTCGCGGCGATAGACCGCCTCGTAAAGCGCCTCGCGCGTCGGGAAGTGGCGATAGAGCGTGCCGATGCCGACGCCAGC
>JAICLG010000093.1 GCA_025927515.1 Hyphomicrobium sp. | reverse complement strand
CGCCGTGGTCAATCGGACGTTCATGTGAGGCTTACAATGCCGCCTGAAGATCTCGCCTGCAGCGCCAGCAATCGTAATGTCCGACTTTGGCGAAGTGCCAGACCAACCGTCCGTTGGGCAGATCATGCCTTCATATTTGAAAGTCTGCATCCGGAGCTGGCGCAACATTGACGCGAAATCAAACGACGCCTTCTTCTGCACCCTTGCAGAATGTTCGATACTGATTTTCTTGGCGAGATATGCGCCGATCTCAACCTCGCGGCTTCCTTCCGGGCCTGACGTTTGGAAGTGTGATACGCGCTTTTTAAGGTTGCTCGAGACTGCCAGTGCCGCAATCGTTCGACTATCAAGGCCGCCGGTGATGTCCAGCCGAACATCACCGTTGAGCACTCCTGCGAGTGCGTTCATTTGCGCGACGAATGCATCCACGAGGCCATTCGCTTCGCGTTCGTCGAAATCTTCTGCCAACTCTCGAGCTGGCGTCATCAGGTCTCGTCGTTTGATCTTAACGGTGGGGACTGACGCATCGAAGTCGATCTGTGCCGTCGCGGCCGGCGGGACTTGTCGAACGCCAGCAACTAGCATGTCTTCCCCGAAATGACTTCCCTGCCCGATCTGCCAGGAAGCCGACAACGTATTGAGACGTATGGCGTCACCATCGCGCGCCACACCGAGGAACAGCTGTCGGTTGGAAATCGCCGAAAAGTCCGGCGTCTCGAGCGAATAGATCGGAGCCATGCCGGTAAAATCCGAGAGCGCGTAGCAACGGTGTCTCCCGAACCAGCAGAACGACCACGAGCCGAAGACTTTTTCTAACAATTCGTCTTCTGGGTAGTTCGCTATGTGGTAAGCCAACGAGCCAATGATGTCTTTCTTATCGACTCCTTCGAAGTAAGGAAGCCCATCGAAAACAAGAACTGAATTACCTATCTCGCGGCTGTACTCTTTATGAAATCCAGCGCTCGAATAGTTCTCGATTGCAAATAAGAACGCATTCAGATCGGGCCGCTCGTGGAGCGATATCTTGTTTGGCCAAACGGACGACGCGTGGACGCCAAAGCGTCTCAGCTTGCTTTTCACATCAGATGCAATTGCAGGCGTTCGCGCCTTCACGGCGATGAATTTTAACATAGCGATGATATGCTCCAAACGTTGTCATCGCTTATAGTATTTCTCTCCACTTCACCAGATCAGTGAACCATCCCACTTCCGGCGGATATCACCCAGACGGCGGGGCCATTGTTATCGACGACATTGCCCGCGCCTGATCGATGATCGTCCTACGCATAGTATTCCTCCACGATCACACAGCCCGGCGCGCCGTTGCCGCCGGTTGCCGCGCTCTGGGTACCGGTATTATAGCTGCCCTCGCCTCCGGCTCCGGGAACGGTCGCATCGCTTCCATTGCGCTGGCTCCCGCTTAGATGGCCAGCCGGGCCGCCACCGAGGATTGAACTGCCTCCTATCCCGCTTGAGCCCGAAGCTCCGGTACCAATTTCGCCGCCGCTACCAATCCAGCCACCGCCATTTATCGTACCGCCCGAACCTACACCCGAAATGCCGGGTGAGCCGCCAATTCCTGAAGATGTTGTGGGACCGGCGGTTCCGCCGTTACCGCCACCCGTGGCGCTGGCAACGTCGAACGATGTCGTTCCTCCACCATGCACGCCAATCGTTACGGCGATTGATGATACAGCGGTCACGTCCTTGTACAGGATCGACCATCCGCCGGGTCCGCCACCGGCTCCCGTGGCCTTCGTAGAGCCCGTGGTCGCCGGGGCGCTTCCGCCATCGCCGCCAGGGCCGATAACAGTCGCTTTGATCTTTACGCAACCGGCGGGCTTCACCCATGTGCCGGAGGCCGTGAAGACCTGGACAGTCGGGCCGCCCTGCGGACATGAGACCTTGCCCGAACTCCGGTCGATCAGAATTGCGTCGTGCCACGTCGTACCGTCCGGACTGACCTTGAAATGAAAGTCGTCGTCGCCCGCGAGTCCCATTTCGGCGCGGCCGGAGTAATTCGTCTGGTAGAGAACGGACGCCGTGTCGGAGGCGGCGTTCTTGTTGACTTTGACCTGATGGCCGTTGCCTTCGTTATCGAAGAGGCTTGCCGGACTTTTCAAGGCAAGGCGGTTCGTCGCGTCGGCGGTGGCGTTGATGCCAAGCGTCACCGGATCAATCGGCGTATAGCGAGCGTCGCCGCGGGCATCGGTGAGATATTGGAGGTGGTCATCATCCGCGAGGCCGGTCAGCATGCCGTGATCGGTCACGCCTCCGCCGCCGCTCGGGAGCGCCGCCCAGCCCGATCCGTCGTAGACAACGATAACATTCTCGCTCGTCACCCACGCAAGCCAGCCGTCCCTCGGCGTGTAGAACGCCCAGGCCCCGTCCTGATAGGCCGCTATCTTTGCGTCTTGGCTGGCCCAATCGCCGGTCGCGGCGGCTGCCACGATGTAACGGCTGCCTTCCTCCGGCGTCGTGGGAGGTGCGGTTAACGCGCGGCTCGCGACCGAAAGCTGCACCAGACAATCGAGTGCCCGAATGGCTTCGTTATGGGTGACATGCTTCTGGGCCTGAGCCGCAAGAATGTAGGGGAGAGCAAGATTGGGCGTATCGGTCATAGGCACCATGAAATCTCAAACGGCTTCCTCCTCGCGTTCCAAGATACGGCCAGCCGAAAGGGCGGGGATAACTTTTTTCTCATTACGTAGAGCGATCGCGATGCGAGCAGCTTCGCGTTCGATTGACACGCGGGGCCGAACCACTAAACCCCTGCCAGCAGGAGGATCGAGCGATGAAATTTCTGGTGACGGGCGCTGCCGGATTTATCGGTTTTCACACAACCGCTCGTCTCCTCGACCGCGGCGACAGCGTCATCGGCGTCGATAACGTCAATAGCTACTACGATCCGAAGCTCAAGGAAGCGCGCGTTGCGCAGCTCGACGGGCGCAACGGATTTTCATTTCGTCGTATGAATATCGCCGACGTCGCGGCGATGACGGAGCTGTTCCGTTCGGAGCGTTTCGACAAGGTGATCCATCTCGCGGCGCAGGCCGGAGTGCGCTACGGGCTCGAGAATCCCAATGCCTATATCGAGTCGAATATCGTTGGCACGCAGAACATCCTCGAAGGCTGCCGACATACCGACGTGCAGCACCTCGTGCTGGCATCATCGAGTTCCGTTTATGGCGCGAACACGGCGATGCCGTTCAGCGTTCACGACAATGTCGATCATCCGCTGAGTCTCTACGCCGCGACGAAGAAAGCAAACGAACTCGCGGCGCACGCCTATGCCCATCTCTATCGCATTCCGATCACGGCGCTGCGGTTTTTCACCGTCTACGGCCCGTGGGGACGGCCTGACATGGCGCTCTTCAAGTTTACGCGGCAGATCCTCGCGGGTGAACCCATCGAGGTTTATAACAACGGTCATCACGCGCGCGATTTCACCTACATCGACGACATCGTCGAGGGCGTTCTGCGAACGGCCGACAGAAACGCGGAGCCCAATCCGAAGTGGTCCGGCGACAAGCCAGATCCGGCGACGTCCACGGCGCCTTACCGGCTCTACAACATCGGTAACAACAACCCCGTTGCGCTGATGGATTTCATTGCCGCGATCGAGAAAGCCGTGGGGCGAGACGCAAAGAAGATTTTCCTGCCTCTGCAGCCGGGTGACGTCGTCAAGACGTTTGCCGACGTGGATGACCTCGTGCGCGATGTCGGGTTTAAGCCGACAACGCCGATCGACGAAGGCATCGCGCGGTTCGTTGACTGGTATCGCTCGTATTACGGCTGAGGCCGCGGCGCATTCACTTTGCGCGCGGCTTGGCGCGCGTCGTCGGCGCCGCATTCGCCGGATCGTCGGGCCAGACGTGCTTTGGATATTGGCTTCGCATATCCGCTTTGACAGCTGCCCACGATCCGGCCCAGAAACCCGGCAGATCGCGCGTAATCTGGATCGGCCGATGCGCGGGCGACAAGAGATTGAGCGTCAACGGCAGACGGCCGCGCGCGATCGCCGGATGTTCTTTGAGCCCATAAAGCTCCTGCACGCGGATATGCAGGGCCGGCGCGCCGGTGCCTTCGTAATCGAGCGCATGGCGATTGCCGGTAGGCGCCTCGAAGTGTGTCGGCGCCTCGGTATCAAGACGCTGGCGCATTTGCCAAGGCAAGAGCGTTTGGAGTGCCTGATCGAGTACAGTGCCGTCGATTTCAGCGATGCGCGTCTTGCCGGAAAGGTAAGGCAAGAGCCACCCCTCGACGCTTTCCGACAACGCGGCGTCCGTGAGGTCCGGCCACGTGTCGCCGTTGGCTCGCAGAAAGCCGACGCGGCTCCGCAGCTGGAGCTGCGCTTTCGACCACGGCAAAATTCCAATGCCGAGTTTGGCGATGCCTTTGGCCAGGACAGCCGACGCATCTTCGTCCGCGCGGACAGGACGCGATTCGCTTCTCAGCTCGATGGCTCCGAGACGGCGAACGGCGCGCGCCTTCACCGAGCGTGATGCAGGATCAAAATCTAAATCGGCGTTCGTCTCGATGCGATCGGCGGCGAATGTTGAGACTTCCGTCTCGTCCGTCGCGGCCGCCAGCATGATGCGCGTCGCGGCCGCGCGGCCTTGCAGTTCCGCGACGACGAGGTAAGCCGCTCCGGCCAGCGTGTGTGCGGGATCGATAAGTCCCGCGCGGCCATTGGCCAGCAGGAAGCTGCCACGCTTGCCACGGTTCTTCGCTATGCGTTCCGGATAGGCGAGCGCCAGCAATTCGGCGGCGGTAAGCGGACGTTGGTCCGTTGTTTCTCTTGTGGCAGCGGCTCGCGCCCACTGACGCGCGAGCGCCCGCATGTCTTCGGCGCGCCGAGACCGGTCACGACGGAAATTTTCCAGGCGAACGGCAACGTCCAGGTCATTACCGCCAACGCCGCGCTCGACAAGCACCGCCGCGAGTCCAGCGGCCTCTTGCGCCGATCCAAGTTCTGCTGCCTTTAGCAACATACGCGCGAGGCGCGACGGCAGCGGCAGGGCGCGAAGCCGACGGCCCTCTACCGTGATGTGGCCCTCGACGTCGAGTGCGCCAATGTCCTGCAAGCCGGAACGCGCGGCGGCGAGTGCGCCTTCGCCCGGCGGGTCGAGCCATGCGAGGGAGCGCGGATCGTTGGTTCCCCATTCCGCGCAATCGAGCAGCAAGCTCGAAAGATCGGCTGTGCGAATTTCCGGATCGGCGAAGGGCACGAGGCCTTGCGTTTCCGGTTCCTCCCAAAGCCTGTAGCAGATGCCCGGCTCGGTTCGCCCGGCGCGGCCACGGCGCTGATCGGCGGATGCACGAGAGACGCGCACGGTTTCGAGCCGTGTCACGCCAACGTCCGGCTCGAAGCGCGGGACACGCGCCAAGCCACTATCGATGACGACGCGAACGCCTTCGATCGTGATCGACGTTTCGGCAATCGACGTTGCGAGCACGATCTTGCGATGACCGGGCTTCGCCGGAGAAATGGCGCGATCCTGCGTGGCGGGGTCGAGCGCACCGTAGAGCGGCGCGATATCTATGCCATCCGGAAAATTGCGCTCGCGCAGGCGCTCAGCCACGCGTGCAATTTCACCTTGTCCGGGAAGGAAGACGAGGATCGAGCCGGTCTCGCTTGCAATCGCGCGGCTTACGGCATCGACGACGTCATCCTCGATGCGTTGTGCGCGGCGGCCGCGATAGCGCGTCTCGATGGGGAAGGTCCGACCTTCGCTCGAAATCACTGGCGCGTCGCCTAAGAGCTTCGCGACACGAGACGCCTCGAGCGTGGCGGACATAACCAGGATCTTGAGATCAGGACGCAGCGCGGCTCGCGAATCCAATGCCAACGCCAAGCCGAGATCGGCATCGAGCGAGCGCTCGTGAAATTCATCGAATAAAACCGCAGCGACGCCGGTCAGCTCCGGATCATCGAGGATCATGCGGGTAAAGACACCTTCCGTCACGACTTCGACTGCGACGCGCGCACTGGTCTTGGAAGATAGTCGCGCCTTGAGGCCGATCTGCTCACCAAGACGGCTGCCGAGCGTACTCGCCATGCGTTCGGCGGCGGCGCGAGCCGCGATCCGGCGCGGTTCGAGAACGATAATCTTGCGACCTTGACGCCAGGCCTCGTCGACCAGCGCGAGCGGCACGCGTGTCGTCTTGCCCGCGCCCGGTGCCGCAACCAGCACGCCGCTACCGTGCGCGCGGAGCGCACCGCGCACGTCGTCGAGCACGGCATCGATCGGCAACGGCGCGGAAAATTCAGGTTTCGGCATGATCACTTACTGCCGTGACATTCGTCCGTTCGGCCGGACTGCTTTCCAACGATGATTGCAATTACGCGCTGAATGGCCGCCTCAAGGGCGGCCGTGACGTGGACGGAGTTAAGCGTTGGCCGCCTTGCGGATGGCTGCGATGTTGCTGGCGTAGCTCGTTTGCGATCCGCCCTTGAACACCGCCGAACCGGCGACGAGGACATTGGCACCGGCCTTGACGATTTCCGGCGCAGTCTCCGGCGTCACACCGCCATCAATCTCGATATCGATCGGACGCGATCCGACGAGGGTTTTCACGCGCCGGATTTTCTCGATCGCAGACGGAATGAACGACTGCCCCCCGAATCCGGGATTGACCGACATCAGCAAGATGAGATCGATCCGGTCCAGGCAGTACTCAAGGACGTTTTCAGGCGTCGATGGGTTGAGCGATACGCCCGCCTTTTTGCCCAGCGCACGGATCGCCTGCAGCGACCGGTCGAGGTGCGGCCCCGCCTCGGCATGGACGGTGATGATGTCTGCGCCGGCCGCCGCGAAATCCGCGAGGTAGGGATCGGCCGGGGCGATCATCAGATGCACGTCGAAGATTTTCTTCGAAGCGCCGCGCACGGATTTGATGACGGGGGCGCCGAACGTGATGTTCGGAACGAAGTGACCGTCCATCACATCACAGTGGATCCAATCGGCGCCCGCGGCATCGACCGCGCGGATTTCATCGGCAAGCTTGCCGAAGTCCGCCGACAGGATGGATGGAGCGATCAGGACAGGGCGCGTCACAAATGAACCTTTCAATCTTCGTTCTGAACCACGTCAAAGGACGCGGCGGCGGCGCTCGACGAGCTGTAAAATCAGGGGCGTCAGAATGAGCTGCATTGCGAGGTCCAGTTTGCTGCCCGGAATGACGATCGAGTTGGCACGCGACATAAAGCTGTCGTGCAGCATCGACAAGAGGTATGCGAAGTCAATTCCGCGCGGTTCCTTGAAGCGGATGATGACCATCGATTCATCCGGCGTCGGAATCCAGCGGGCTATGAACGGGTTCGAGGTGTCGACCGTCGGGATTCTCTGGAAGTTGATGTCGGTCTGCGTGAACTGTGGACAGATGTACTGCACGTAATCGGGCATGCGTCGCAGGATCGCCTGCGTTACTTCCTCGGTCGTATAGCCGCGCTCGTTGCGATCGCGCTGGATCTTCTGAATCCATTCGAGATTGATGACCGGCACGACGCCGATCTTCAAGTCAGCGTACTGCGCAACGTCAACCGCCTCGGTCTTGATGGCACCGTGGAGCCCTTCATACAGCAGGAGATCGGTGTCGGGCTCCAATTTTGTCCAGGGCGTAAAGGTGCCGATTGCGGCCCCCGTCGTCCGTTGTTCCTCGGCATCGTGAATGTAGAGGCGCGTCAATCCCTCGCCGCGTTCGCCGTACGTGCGGAAGAGCTCTTCGAGTTTATCGAACAGATTGGCTTCCATGCCGAAGTGGCTGAAGTTGTGGTTGCCGCGCTTGGCGGCGTCGAGCATTGCCTTTTCCATGCCGCAGCGATCGTAGCGGTGGAACGCGTCGCCCTGAACGAACGCGGCTTTCACGTGCTCGCGGCGAAAAATATGCTCGAATGTTTGGCGCACGGACGACGTGCCCGCGCCAGAAGACCCGGTGACCGAGACGATGGGGTGCTTGATGGACATCGATGGGGCTCAAACTGTCATTGCGCGCGGGTGGCTCTCGATGATCATGGCAGCGCCCGGAACAAGCCGCGACGGCCGAACAGAGGCGATCGATCGCCCTTGAATTCCTGGCCACTGTAAATGCGCATTACCCTATCGACCTCTTCGCGTGAACCGCAGATCAGCGGCGTTTTCTGATGCAGTGACGTAGGAACGACGTCGAGCACGCGTTCGCGGCCGGTCGTCGCCCGGCCACCTGCCTGCTCGATGAGCCAGCTGAAGGGATTGGCTTCGTAAATGAGCCGGATGCGGCCCTGCTGGAAACCTTTGCGGCGATCGCCGGGATAAAGATAAATGCCGCCGCGAGTCAGAATCCTGTAGATGTCGGCGACAGGCGAGCCCGTCCAGCGCATGTTGAAGTCGTGGCCGCGTGGGCCATTGGCGCCATTTTCGCAATCGTGAATGTAGATCCGGATCGGATCGTCCCAATGACGCGCATTCGAGGAATTGATCGCGTATTCGGCGGTCTCCGGCGGCAGCGAGATATTTCGCGCCGTCATGCGATAAGTCTGCGTTTCCCGGTCCAACGTAAAGATGTGGGTGCCGACGCCGACGGTCAGCACCAGGACGGTCTGCGGACCATAGACGACGAAACCGGCTGCAAGCTGGTGCGAGCCCGGACGCAGGAAAGCCGCTTCGCCGACCGACGAGGGATGGCTCGGCAGGATCGAAAAAATCGTGCCGAAGGAAACGTTGGCGTCGACGTTCGACGAACCGTCGAGCGGATCGATTGCGACGAGAAGCGGCGCGTCCGGCTGGATGACGATCGGCTCCTCGGATTCTTCTGATACCAATGCTGCGACGGGCACCGATTTCGATGCGTCCGTGATCATGCTGTTGGTGAGAAGATCGATTTCTTTCTGCTCGTCGAACTCGCCGGCGCGCGACACAACCCGGCCGAGCTTGCCACCAAGAGCGCCCCGTCCAACAACCTCGGATATGCGGATGCTGGTCTCGGCCAAAGCAAGCAGCGTGTCGGCCACTTGGACGCGCGTGCGGCCCTCAAGTGTCCAGTCCGATAAATACTCTTGCAGTGTGACGAGACCCATTGCCCACTTCCAGCTCACAGAGACGCGCAGCGCCGCAGCTTATCTAATCCTATTTGGATCAGAGAAGCGAGCCGAGACGACGGCGCTTTCAATGCATAGACAAGTGCGTTTAGGTTTTTGCTGGGCTGCAATATGGGGGCGGATTGACCGAGCCGTGACGCACCCGTCGCGGCGAAATCGCTTTTGTAAACGTTAACTAAAATCTTTCACGCGCTGACGTTCGCGCATGCAGGCGAGTCTGCCTGGAGCTAGACCTTGAACTCCTCAATGGTCGAGAAGGCGTGCCTCAGAGCATCGGACCAAGCGCTCGACAATCCACGAAAGTATTCATCGTCCGCGCTGATGCGCATTTCCTGCCGCACGTCGAGGCTGTCGCGCTCATAGACGACGAGATCGATCGGCAGTCCGACGGACAAGTTGGATCGAAGCGTGGAATCGAAGGAGAGCAGGATCAATTTCGCAGCTTCGCCCAATCGCATGTCAGAGCGGGCGACGCGGTCGAGCATCGGCTTACCGTACTTATGCTCACCGATCTGCAAAAAAGGCGTGTCGCTCGTCGCCTCGATGAAATTGCCTTCCGGATAGATCTGAAAGAGCCGCGGGGCTTCGCCCTTGATCTGACCTCCGAAGATGAATTGCGCATTGAAGCCGAGGTTGCTTGCTGCAAGGGCAGCGCCGTCGATGTTGCGCGCTTCTCGCACGGCATCACCCACCACGCGCGCGGCGCGAAACATGTTTGCGGCATTGAAGAGAGTCGGACCTTCCGCCTCGTCATTCGACAGAGGCTCATTGAGCAAGCTCATGACGGATTGCGCAATAGCGAGATTCCCGGCGCTCATCATGACCATCACCCGATCGCCGGGCTTCCGCCAGAGCTGCAGCTTTTTATATTGCGCGATATTGTCGAAACCTGCATTTGTCCGCGTGTCGGCCGCAAAAACCAGACCGCGTTCAAGATGGAGCGCCACAGCATACGTCATTTGTCGTCTCCGGTCGGCAGCTACTGCTGCGAGCTGATTTGCTGCTGAACTTCGGCGGCGAGGTCAAGCTCTTCGTTGGCAACTGCTTAGCAAGAGCCGCGAGCCGGGGCTGCGAACGCCAACCCTGTGAGCCGATCCTCAGTGGAATATCGTGAAATTACATTCCCGGCGGGCCGGCGACGTTTGAAACCGATGGCGCGGATCGCGCCTTCAGGCCCCACGCGGTCGCGGCGCCGAGAAGCATCATCACCGCTCCAGCGATATGCAGTGTCCAGGCCGTCCCGAGCGCCGCGAGGCCGATACCAAAGACGACCGGTCCGAAGGCCAGCCCGAGAAACATGAAAAACGAATGCATCGCGACGGCAGAGGCGCGATTGGTTGGCGCAAGTTCGGTCGCCTGAGTCTGAAGCGAATTGTGGATCATGTAGAAGCCGACTCCGACAATGACGAGCGTCGCCATCGCCAACGGCCAGGGGGTCACGAGCGACAGGAACCATAATCCGACACCGGCGACGAGTCCGCCCGCCGCAATCAGCTTGTAAACACCAAGGCGGCCGAGCATCAGGCGCACGAGGGCGGCATAGATAAAGCCGCCCAGTCCAAACCCTGCCAGCACGAAACCTGCCT
>JAICLG010000256.1 GCA_025927515.1 Hyphomicrobium sp. | reverse complement strand
TGATTATATAGGCCTCGGTCTCCGTGAGGATTATATCTTTGATGCCCAAGCGATCTGCCTCGCTAAGGTTAAGTGCATCCCGGCAGCGACCTTGGAGCAGGGAGCCGCATCCGATCCCGATTTGGCATTAAAGCTTTACAAAGCGGTATCGGCGGAGCTTGCAACTGCCCGGAATCTCCTTGTCTGCGTTGGCCAAGGCACTGCGATGGAACGGATCGCCATGTTCCTGATCGGGTTGCGTGATCGCGCCGCGGCATCCGGTGTGAATGATGGTGTTTTCAGCTTGGTCATGCGCCGGTCCGACATCGCCGATCTTCTAGGCCTGACGATTGAGACGGTCAGCCGAACATTGACGAAGCTACGCGGCATGCGCGTTATCGACATTGTGGACGCGACCGAGATCCATATTCTTGACGAGAACAAGCTGGAACAATTGGCGGCTTGAGAGCCGAATGGCCGCGAGCGATAGGTTCGTAACTGAACTTTGAATCGAACTGGCACTCGCACGACGGCCGTATGTGCGCGTGAATTTTATTTGATGCTTATGTCCGGCTCTTTGGTGGCGGCGAGCAATAATAACGTTTTCGCATTGAGACAGTAGCGTTCCCAGCTGGAACCGTTGATACCATCGGTCATGTCATCGAAGCACTGCTGCTTGTGGGAGCACGCAGCGCACGTGCTCCGCAGACCTTCAAGTATTTCGGGTGATACCCGCTCGATCCCCTTGGGATTCAAGCCAAGGGCCGTCAGACGCCATTCGAGCAACACACATCCGCGGAGAGCATAAGATTTCTCGCTCTTTTCTTTGATGTGCGGAGAAGTCTTCTGCTTTCGGCAGCCACCAGAATCCATCTGAGCCTCCATGAGTGAGCCGGCATCAGGCTCACATTTCATGGCGACGCGCATTGTTTCAAATCAATCAACCGCTGCAACCTTTCTCCGACGAGGAACCTCGCCTCTCCGCGGATCTTTATCTTTCTGAGGCGCGCTTCGCCTCTCCAATTTCCAACCACTTGATCTGCCGCAAGTGCAAGCGCACCCCATCCTATAATGACTTGTGCGTCCCATGTCGCGAGACGAGCGCGAGGGTAAGAGTATGAAGCACGATGTCGAACAGCAAACGACCGAACGAAGGCAGTTTGTCGAGAGACAGATCGAGGCGCGTGGCGTGCGTGACCAGCTCGTGCTCGATGCCATGGGGAAGGTTTCGCGTGAACTGTTCGTGCCGAAGGAACTCAGAAGCGAGGCTTATGATGATAGCCCACTTCCGATCGGATCGGGTCAGACGATTTCTCAGCCCTATATCGTGGCGTTCATGATTGAGGCGCTGGCCCTTCAGGGTGGAGAGAAGGTCCTGGAGATCGGCGCCGGTTCCGGATACGCGGCGGCCGTCCTTTCGCAGATCGCAGGCGATGTTTTCACCATCGAGCGCGTCGGCGAACTCGCGCGACGAGCGGCTTCGAACCTGAAAAAGGCGGGTTGCGAACGCGTCCATGTTCGTCATGCCGACGGTACGGAGGGCTGGGCGGAAGAAGCACCGTTTGATGCCATACTCGTGTCCGCCGGCGCGCCGGATGTTCCAGCGTCGTTGATGCGGCAATTGAGGGTAGGCGGCCGTATGGTCATTCCGATTGGAAGGAACCCGCGCGCGCAAGAACTCATCCGTATCACGCGGACCACGGAGGACGACTTTCAGCGTGAGGATATTGCAGACGTCCGTTTCGTGCCGTTGATCGGCAAGGAGGGCTGGGAAAGCGAAGACGATGGATGGCAGGCGCATCCGCCGCGCGTCATTCAGACGAGACCGGCGGTTAGCATCTCGCTGCCGGGGCTCATCGCGAAAAACGCGTACATGTTCTCCGATCTGAAGGATGCCGATCTCGAGTCACTGGAGCAGCGGATCGGGGAGGCGCGGGTCGTGCTCATTGGCGAAGCGACCCACGGCACCTCAGAATTCTATAGAATGCGGGCGCGCATTACGCGCCGGCTGATCGAATCCAACCGTTTCAATATTGTTGCAGCTGAGGCCGACTGGCCGGACGCTGCGCGCATCGATCACTATGTCCGTCATCGTAAGGTACCGCGATCTGAATGGACTGCGTTTGCGCGCTTCCCGACGTGGATGTGGCGAAATCAGGAAACCCGGACGTTTGTCGATTGGCTGCATAAGCGTAACGCCACGCTGGAATATGAAAAGCGCACCGCCTTCTACGGATTGGATCTCTACAGCCTTTACAACTCGGTGCGTGTGGTCATCAGCTATCTGGAATCGGTCGACCCGGACCTCGCCGATGTGGCGCGTCAACGCTACGGATGCCTGATGCCGTGGGAAGCAGATCCGGCTGCCTACGGCCACGCGGCTTTGACAGGCGCTTATCATAAATGTGAGCAGGACGTGGCGCATTTGCTGGTCGAGCTTTTGCAAAGACAGCAACGGTACTTGACCGATGATGGCGACCGCTTCTTCGATGCTGCTCAGAATGCTCGTCTCGTCGCGAGCGCCGAGCGTTACTATCGGGTGATGTATTACGGCTCGCGCGCGTCCTGGAATCTGCGCGACAGCCACATGTTCGATACTCTGAAGCATGCGCTTGATTTCCATGGGCCTGCCGCGAAAGCAGTCATCTGGGCTCATAATTCCCATGTTGGTGATGCGTCCGCGACGGAGATGGGCCAGCGAGGCGAATACAACATCGGCGAGCTTTGCCGGCGGCATTTTGGGTCCGAATGCTACGCCATCGGTTTCGGAACAAACGACGGGACCGTTGCGGCGGCCTCGGCATGGGATGGTCCAATGCAGGTCATGAACGTCCGGCCCGCACATCCGCAGAGTTACGAGCGTCTTTTCCACCTGACGAACGCGCCGGGGTTAATGCTGTCACTCAAAGGAAAGGCTCGGGACGATCTCGCCGAGAGACTGATGAAGCCGCTGCTCGAACGGGCTATCGGCGTGATCTACCGGCCAGAGAGCGAACTCGCCAGTCATTACTTCGAAGCGAAGCTGCCGTTACAGTTCGACGAATATATTTGGATCGACCGGACATCGGCCGTCCATCCACTGGACGCTCTGGAAGTCGAGGGTATGCCCGAAACCTATCCATTCGGAGTCTGAGATGCAGTATCGGACAATATTATTGAGCCTCAATGATGAGCCGCGGGTGCCAAATCTCGTGAGTTCCGCGCTGTCGTTGGGGGCCGATAACGCGCACCTGATCGGCCTTTATGCTCTGCCGGCAGTTGCCCCTCCGCAGGAGCTTATTGGCGTAGGGGACAGATCGTGGCTGGATGAGCAACTGCGTTCGTTCGAGGAGCAGGCGGAGCGGATACGAAATAAATTCGAAAGTCTGTTCAAAGACAGTTGGGGGACTCATGAATGGCGTTTCGACAAGTCGAGCTTCGACGCATCTGTTGCAGATTCGGTAATTGAGCACGGCCGAACGGCAGATCTGATCGTTACAAGCCGAGCTCCGCGCAACGGATGGATCGATGATGTTGCCGAACGAGCTGCCATCGAGAGCGGGCGGCCGGTCGTGGTGCTGCCGGAAGAAGGCGACTTGCTCTCGATCGGCAGAGAAATCACCATTGCCTGGAAAAGCTCAAAGGAAGCGACCCGCGCTGTTTTTGATGCTTTGCCATTGCTGCGCAAGTCGCGGAACGTGCGTCTCGTTACTGTGCTCGAAGATGGTATCGAGAATACCGACCTTGCGTTAAGGGCGGAACTTCTGGCGTCGCTTTCCAGGCACGGCGTCGAGGTCGAGATCGAATCCATTCCATTGATGGGGATATCGGTCGGAGACGCCCTTCTCGATTACGCCAAGAGCCGAAATCAAGACATGCTCGTCATGGGTCTCTATGGCCATTCCAGATTTCGGGAATTCTTTCTGGGCGGTGCCTCGCGCGACGTGCTCGGTCATGTGTCCGTTCCAGTATTTCTATCGCATTAGAACTGGGCATCGCAGCGAAGCACTAGGGCGGCATAGCCTTGAAGATCGCCTGCGGCTCTATCGAAGTCGATCGGCATACAAGCCTCGGACCATTCGATTATCTGGCATACTCGGCCACCCGGGCTCACTTCGATCAGCAAAGCCAGATATCGTCGATCGGTGCTAGGCGTTCCATCACAGCAGTTCTCGAGGCAATCTCGAATTGAAACGGCGGTGCTGACGGAGCAGTTCCAATGGCTTTAAAAAAAAGGGCCGGCGCCTGCTGACGGAGCGTTGGTTGGGTTCAGGAACCGTACACACTCACATCTTTCGCGGCACTATCCGGTCCTGAACGCAGAATGAATGAGCGCGTCAATTATTCCGCGCAATGATAATCGATGGGAACATACGGAATTCTTACCAGTTTCTACTCCGACCACGGGGAAGTGCGT
>JAICLG010000296.1 GCA_025927515.1 Hyphomicrobium sp. | reverse complement strand
GCGAGCGCGCGTCGCCAAACGAAGGCGGCGATGGACGAGGGAACGCGGCAAGCGCTCGCATTCTGGGGCTTGGCTTCTCGCCCTGCGTCGACCAAACGACGCCGTCGCCGGTAGTGTCCCGAGCTTTCTCCGGGAAGTGGGAGTTTGCTGCCTGGTTTCGCATTCGAAACGAATCGGCGAGCGAGGCCCGTCGTCTGCTCGAACGCGGGCGCATACTTGAAACCAGCGCATGCACGAGATCAGGTCGAGGAGCGAACGATGGCCGGCGAATGCCGCACTCAGGACGACCAGCGCCAGATCGAGCGGCTCACTCGCGAACTCGAAGAGGCCGAACTCTTCGCGCAAAGGCTTCGCAGCTATATCGCGGGTATCCGAGACGAAGTGGCGGGCGGCCACGCCGGTCGCGCATTGTCGCTGTGCAACCAGGCGCTGACCGAGATCGACAATGCCGCCGACGTCGTTGCCCCGTCACCGCGCCTGAAGTCGAGCGCCGCAGATCCCGCGGCAGTCGATGGCACGGGCGGCGACGAGCGAGACTAGACGAGCTTCTGGGTTCATCCGGTTCCTGCATAATCTAGCGAACGCCCGCTGCTTCACCGCGAAGCGAAGCTGATCCTCGGCGACACTCGCTGAATATCCGTCGCGGGCTGTGGACCCATGGAGAATGCGATGCCTGACAACTCGCGCGTTAGAACGACCAACGGGCGTGGCCGCCTCTTCGACAGCGTGCTCGACACCGTCGGCGACACCCCGAGCATCCGCATCAACAACCTGGCCCCGAGCGGCGTGCGCATGTATGTCAAGGCCGAGGCTTTCAATCCGGCCGGCTCCGTCAAGGACCGGCTTGCGCTCAACATCATCGAAGCCGCCGAGCGCAACGGAACGTTGAAGCCGGGACAAACGGTCGTCGAAGCGACGAGCGGCAACACCGGCATCGGACTTGCGATGGTATGCGCGCAGAAAAACTATCCGCTCGTCGTCACCATGGCGGACAGTTTCTCGATCGAGCGCCGTCGCCTCATGCGCCTCCTCGGCGCTAAGGTCGTGCTGACCCCGCGTGCCGCGAAAGGCTTCGGGATGTACCGGAAAGCCGTCGAGCTGGCGGAAGCGAATGGGTGGTTTCTCGCGCGGCAATTCGAGACCGACGCGAACGCGGAAATCCATGAATCGACGACCGGGCGCGAGATCGTCAACGACTTCAAGGGCGAGCGCCTCGACTATTTCGTGACCGGCTACGGCACGGGCGGCACGGTGAGCGGCGTCGCACGGGTGCTGCGTCGCGAGCGTCCCGAGACGAAGATCGTGCTCAGCGAACCGGCGAATGCGCAACTCGTGGGCAGCGGCAAGCCCCAACCTCGTAACGCCGATGGTTCGCCGAGCGGCAGCCACGCGGCATTCGAGCCGCATCCGATCCAGGGCTGGACGCCGGACTTCATTCCGCTCGTGCTGCAGGAAGCCATCGACAAGTCGTATTACGACGAGATGATTCCGATCGCCGGCGCCGAAGCGGTCAAGTGGGCGAAGGCGTTGGCACAAAAGGAAGGCATCTTCTGCGGCATTTCCAGCGGTGCGACCTTCGCCGCCGCGATGCGGATCGCCGAGAAGACGGGCTCGGGTACTGTGATATTGGCGATGCTGCCCGATACCGGAGAGCGCTACCTCACGACGCCGCTTTTCGAGGGGATCGCGGAGGACATGGACGACGAGGAGCGGGCGATCTCGAAATCCACGCCGGGATATCAAATGCCGTAGCCAGGCAGCACGGTCAAACGCCGCCGGCGATAGCGACGCGAGTCGCTTGCGCTTTGCCGGTTACGAAGCGACGCGCCGCGTCCCGGCCATCATCCGTGCGCCGCAACGGCCTTGGGAATATAGTGCTGGATCGCCACCGGTCCCGGCGATCAACAGGAGCAGCGCATGTCTCATCAGCCCCCGAAAGAGAACAAGAAGAAACCGCAGCACACGTCGAAGGAGAAGAAGTTGATCAAGCAGCAGAAGAAACACGCAAACGACCGGGAGCCGTTCATCAAGCAATGAACGAACTGCGGTGGCCCCGTCGCCCTCCTTCCGCTTGGATGTCAGTCGGACGGTTCAACACCAAAAGAGGTCACGCCTTGGCGCCTCTCTGCGGCGAGGAGCAGCATCCCTGGCAGTGCGGCCAACGCCACGGTGTCACGCGCCATGAGCGACGACCGTAGCGAACGCTTCTTCGACGGGAACACCGCCCATCAGGAGTTCGACGATCGTTTCACGATGCTTCCGAATCGCAGGGGGCAATTGCGCCTTGTTTTCCTGAAAGTAGGCGGCCATGCGCTCGAGCGCGTCCGCCTCCTTGACTTTCTTTCGAGGCGCATTGACCTTCTCCGACAGCCTCGAATACGTCGCGATCAGGCTGCTTTTCGTAGCAGACACCTGCTCGACCCCACACCGTTCTTCCAGGCTGGCCGTCCAGAAGCCTAGCCAATTGTTCGTGACGGTCTTCCCGAGCTCATCGCACAGGATGTTGTATCGCTTTCGCCAATCGGTGCGTTGTTCGATCCCGTGGAAGAGGTCGTCGATGACGTCAACGCCATGAGGCTCCGGGAGACTGGCCAATACTTCTGTCGCTAACCTTCTTACGCCAGCAGTTCGCATGAAATGCCTCCTCGTTGCCTATCCGTGGCCGGTGCGATCAAAGCAGTGTACGCGGTTGCATTGCGGCCGGCGATTCGATGTTCTTCGAAACGCATGAGGACTGGCTCGAGGACAGCGCTACATCGACACGGACTCGCCGTAGGAGGCGAACAGGATCGGCCGCGAAAGGCCGGCCGCAGAGACGCACCTGAAACACGTGACCGACTTGCCGAAGACAATCGCTACAAACCGCGGGCACTCGTTGCGGAATATCCCGCGACGCCGGCCCGAACTCGGTACGCGCGCAGCGGACGTGCGACCTACGCCGCCTTGGGCTTTCGTCCCGGCGCCACCGGCGGCACGAACCCCGACATCCGGCACTGCCACGCTTCGATCGTCTTGGCGCCCTCGTAACGCGTGAGCCGGCACATCACCACCGCGCCGGCCGCGCTGAGCTCGGTGAGCCGCTCGCGCACCGCGGCCAGCGGCACGCAGGTTTCCTCGGCGATCTCGAGATCGAGCCGCTGACCGTGTTTCTTCAGGCACTGCAGGACGTCGGACACAGGCAGCTCTCCTATGGAAATGGATGAATGGCCAGGCACTCGCGTGCGCGGCCGAAAGTCTTCATTTCGAAACGCGGCGGCGCGAACGACGCGTCGCCGGGTTTCTACCTTCTATGACTGATTCGTATCGCTCGGCGACGGCTTGCCTTCCGGCTCGGCGCCCTTGCCACGATCGGCCTCGCCCTTCTGCTTCTTGGCGTCCTTCTTCTGCTTCTTCGCGAGTTCCCGCTGCCGCTTCGCGAACGCGTAATTTGGCTTGACCATCCTGGCGTGGTTCCTTCAAGCGTCGAGCAACCCGCGTCGCGCGATGCTCAGTTTGGGAGCGATTCCGAGGCTCCCGGATAGAGGAAAGGGCCTGGCGATCGCTCACCAAGCCCTTGTTATGGTTGGTAGGCCGTGTAGGGATCGAACCTACGACCAACGGATTAAGAGTCCGCTGCTCTACCAGCTGAGCTAACGGCCCGGAGGTGCCGATTCTGCCGCAACTCCGGCTGGTTGAGAAGCGCGCATTTAACCTTAGTG
>JAICLG010000273.1 GCA_025927515.1 Hyphomicrobium sp. | reverse complement strand
GACGAGATCGATGCCGATCGTGGCATGCTGACCACTATCGATCGCGATTTTGAGCTTCGTCCCGACGCCGTCATTCGCAGCAACGAGAATGGGGTCGCGAAAACCTGCTCGTTTCAGATCGAAAAGCCCGCCAAAGCCTCCGAGATCTACGTCGGCTCCGGGGCGGCTCGTCGCTTTCGCGAGAGGCTTGATCGCCGCGACGAGTGCGTTACCTGCATCGATATCGACCCCTGCATCCGCATAGGTGATCGGTTTCTGCGATTTGTCGGTGGGCGAAGGCATCGATCCTCTTGGCATGAAAGCGCGAGACGTCGGTCTCTGCATCGTTGTGGGCAGCGAAGCAACGACCTGCGGTTAAACTCACTTTTGCCCCATTGCCAACCCGTCATAGGGGTCGTAGCAGCCCTGGCAAATGAGGGCAACGAAGCCTCTGAAGGGTTTTTCCTTGCCGCCGGGGCTAGAACGATGAGGAACGGGGTGCGCACCGGTCGCTATTGGGCAATCGTTTTCACTGTCTGGACGGCAGCCGTCGCTGCGGGTAGCGGGTTTGCGGTCGCAGCCGGGGCGAACGCCGCTTATACGGTCGGAAACTATCCTGTCGAAGCAACGGCCGCCAATGCAGTTGCCGCCAAGCAGCAGGCACTGGCCGATGGCCAGAAGGCAGCCTTCCGTTCGCTTCTGAAGCGCATTGTCCCGGTAACCGCCTATAAGCAACTCACCCGCGTTTCGGGCGTGAAGGCGGCCGACCTCATTGCGGGCATCACCGTACGTTCGGAGCGAAATTCAACGACCGCTTACATCGCGAGCCTCGATTTTTCGTTTCAGCCGGATGCCGTTCGCTCCGTCCTGTCTCAGCAGAATATCCCTTTCGTGGATCAGCAAGCCGCGCCGGTGACGGTCGTGACCGCGCTGATGCAGGAAGATCCGCCGAACGCAGTGAACGATACCGGCGTATGGCGACGGGCGTGGACCGGTCTCGACCTCGATCACACGATCACGCCCGTCACGCTCGCCGATCTCAAGGCCGACATACCTACGGACACGGTCAAGATGATTCTTGCCGGAGACGACAAAGGCCTTCAGGCACTGAATACGGCCTATGGAACGAAGCTCATCATCTTGGCCGTCGCCGAGCCGGACGTGGCGGCTAAGAAGCTGACCGTGACGCTTGCCGGTCGCGACAATGTCGGAACGTTGCTTCTGAAGCGAACCTACCGGATTTCTGACGGCGATCTTGATTATGCTTCGCAACTTGCGGCGGTCGTGGCGCTCGGCGTGCTTGAGGGCCGATGGAAAGCCATCAAGTCGGCCCCGCCCAGGCAGGTCTCGAATACGCCGGTCTGGGAGGCCACGACAAGCGGCAATGGCGAGGAAGTGACGCTCATCGCCGAGTTCGCTAGCTCCGGCCAGTGGGATCAGATGCGCTCCCAGTTGCTCGATACTCCGGGCGTCGACGCGCTCAATATCATGTCCGTATCAGATCGTGACGCCGACGTTTCGTTGAGCTTCCCTGGCGGAGCGAGACGGCTGGCCAATGCCCTTGCCGAGAGAGGCCTTAATCTCATAAACACCCAAACCGGCTGGGTTCTGCGTTCTAATTATTAACATCCCTCGTGACCGGCCTGCGCAGCATAAACGATGCACGCTGCGGATTTTTGCATCGCGAGGGAGGATATCCTCGACGAAACAAGCCTTGAGAGGTTAGTTAGGTACGCGCGCTCGTGGTCGAGCCGCGCACCCGCGAGCGGGGCAGCCCCAAGACAGGATCTATTACGGCGTGAGCATACCGAACCTCATTACGCTTGGTCGGGTGATTCTTGTACCTGTCGTTTTCTGGCTGCTGCTGACCGGAGAGCTCCAAGCAGCATCTCTGGCGTTCGTCGTGGCCGGCATTTCCGACGCGGTCGACGGTTTTCTCGCCAAGCGCTTCTGCTGGGAGACGGAACTTGGCGCATATCTCGATCCCATCGCCGACAAGCTGCTCATCGTTTGCATTTTCATCGCTCTCGGCGTCACCCACCGCCTGCCGTCGTGGCTCGTTATCCTTGTTGTCTCGCGCGACGTGCTGATCGTGATCGCCGTGGTCCTCTCGTGGCTCCTCGATCATCCGACGCCCATGAAGCCCTTGGCCGTCAGTAAAATGAACACGGTCGTGCAGATCGTGCTCGCAGGGACCGTGCTGGCCGATGAGGCGTTTGCTTTGAATTTAAAAGGACCCGTTCAGATATTGATCCTACTGACGGCGGCGACCACAGTCGCGTCGCTCTCCGCGTATTTGCGCATTTGGCTGCGGCACATGACGTTCTCAGAGTCGACAAGCTCAAAGACATAACGCGATTAATGCTATTTTTCTGTTGCCTGGCGGGAGAGGCTAAGAGGCGATGCAAATTGAGCGGCACGCTTTGTTCTGGACGGTGACCGCACTGCTGTTCGCGTACCTCGTTCAGCTACTCGCGCCGGTGCTCCTGCCATTCGTGATCGGTCTGCTGCTCGCTTATTTCTTCAATCCCGCCGTCGACGCCTTACACCGTCTGGGCCTTCCGCGCTGGGCATCCTCCATTTTACTTTTGAGCCTTCTGATATTCGTAATCGTACTCGGCTTGGTGTTTCTCGTGCCGATTCTGCTGCAGCAGGCCGCCGGCTTGGTCGAAGCGGCGCCTCGCCAGATTGATCGTTTGAAGATCATGATCGAAGCCGGCGCGCGCGACTACCTCGGGCCGCGCTATCCGCAAGCGGAAAGCGCCTTGCGCAGCGCATTGGACACGTTTACTGCGTCCGCTCCCTCGTTGCTGGCAGGTGTCGTCAAGAGCATCTGGAACCAAGGTGCCGCGGCATTCAACTTCGTTTCCTTTGTCCTCATAACGCCGGTGGTGTTCTTCTATACGCTGCGGGACTGGCCGAAAATCGTCGAGAAAGTTGATTCATGGCTGCCCCGCGACAACGTTCATCAGCTGCGCGCGCTCGGGGTTGAAATCGATCACCGCGTCTCGGCATTCATTCGCGGACAGGGCGCTGTTTGTCTTATTCTTGCGCTCTTCTATGCGGCGACGCTCAGTTTTGCCGGGCTCGAATATGGCCTGCTCGTCGGATTGTTCACAGGGCTTGCCGCGTTTATTCCCGTCGTCGGCTGGTCGTTAGGTGCTTTCACGGCGATCAGCCTCGCCATCCTCCAATTCTGGCCCGACGTCATGAGCATCTCCATCGTCATCGCGATAATGCTCCTCGGCCAGGCACTTGAGTCAGCCGTTCTCTCTCCAAATATCATAGGTGCTGAGGTTGGATTGCATCCGGTCTGGCTGATCTTCGCTCTTCTTACATTCAGCTATCTGTTCGGATTCCTCGGCCTGCTCGTGGCCGTGCCTGTTTCCGCCGCAATCGGCGTGCTCGTACGCTTCGCCCTTAAGACGTATCTTACGTCGTCGGTCTATACCGGCAATGCTGAAGCCTAATACAAAGACCACATGTCCAATACGCCGGAGCAACTCGTCTTCGAACTTCCGCATCGCGCCGCGATGGGGCTTGAGGATTTTCTCGTCTCGGAATCGAACGCCGCGGCCGTTGCGCTTGTCGATCGCTGGCCGGACTGGCCCGTTGGCGCGGCAATCCTCGTCGGTCCCACAGGCAGCGGCAAGACGCATCTCGCCAACGTGTGGCAGCTAAGAACCGCTGCTACATCTTATCCGGCGCCGGTGCTCTCTCGCGACGGCGTCCCGGCGGTAGCTTCGGCGGGCGCTGTCATAATCGAGGATATTCAGACGCTCGTTGATGAAGCGGCCCTGTTTCATTTGCTTAATCTCGTTCGCGAGCAGCGTTTACAGGTTCTCCTGACCACCGATACCGCGCCGGGCGATCTCTGCGTCGGCCTACCCGACTTGCGCTCGCGGCTGAAGGCCCTACCCATGGCTTCGATCGAGGCCCCCGACGACGCGCTGTTGCGTGCCGTTTTGGTAAAGCTGTTCGCAGATCGCCAATTGAGTGTCGAACCTCACGTCATCGATTATGTTCTCGTTCGAATGGAACGATCGATGTCCGCGGCGGAACGGTTCGTTACCGAAGCGGATCGTCGACGATCCGCTTCGGTAACGAACCGTTCCGCCGCGGACATCGATCGTTCCATTCGAACGAGAACATAATCG
>JAICLG010000249.1 GCA_025927515.1 Hyphomicrobium sp. | reverse complement strand
GGCGAGAGCTACCAGCTTTCAGGCGAGAACATCTACCTGAACCCCGGCCTCGACCCCGACGGCAATTACATCTACACGCCTTACAGCGGCCTCCAAACCACCCGCTCCGATTACGTTCTCGGTGTCTATCTCGCTCCGATCGACGAGTTCCGCCTCATCTCGCAAAGCCGTTTCGATCAATCTTCCGGCGAGCTGCGGCGCGAGGATGCTGCGATGGTCTTCAACTTCGGACCTCTCTCGACGCAGGCCGCCTACACCTATGACGCGGACGCGTTCATTGTGAATCCGTTGACCGGCATTGCGACGGGTCTGACGCCGGTGGAACAACAGGAATTTCTCGCATCGGCGACGTTGCGGCTGACGGATCGCTGGAGCGTCGGCGGGACGACCCGCTACGACGTCGATACGGGCCAACTCCTCTATGACAGCATCAATCTCAAGTACGCTGACGAATGCTTCGCGCTGACCGCGTCCTACATCGAGTCCAACTACGCCGAGGAAACGATCGAACCCGATCGCACATTCATGGTGCGATTGGAGTTCAAGCACCTCGGCGATTTCGCGGCGCGGACCGATGTCACAGACTTCAATGCTGGCGGCGACGAGCGCGTTAACTGAGGCGGACGATGCCCTGTTAAGGGTGGCCCTAGACCGGATTTTGGCCACTCTTCATGTGGATAAGGGCCCAATTGCGGGGCAGACCTCAGGTATTCTGCCTACTGCACGATTCGACTTATGGATGCTGCACCAATGCCGTTTCTGCGGGACAGTCTTGCTTTGATGCGCGCTCTCGCACTGGTCTCAGCCAGTGCCGGACTGCTCGTCCACGCATTCACGCTTCCCGCCGCGGCTCAAAGCGGAACCGTTGCGGTCACGGGCGATGGCACCAGCAGATTACTCGGGCCTCCTTCCGTCGGTGACGACGGCAAGGCCGGAGACAAAATCACGGGAAAGAAAGGGCGAAAGAAATCCTCGTCGGCTCATGGCAAGGACACGGAGACGGCGAGCCGTGAAGAATCGTTTGAACCGATCAGCGGCGAGAATGCCATCGCTGCACTCGTCAACGACGAGCCTGTCACGGGTTTCGAGGTCGATAGACGCGCCATCCTCCTCAGCGGCGCCTCCGTTCAGA
Source organism: Hyphomicrobium sp. (assembly GCA_025927515.1). Taxonomy (GTDB): domain Bacteria; phylum Pseudomonadota; class Alphaproteobacteria; order Rhizobiales; family Hyphomicrobiaceae; genus Hyphomicrobium_B. The sequence continues at coordinate 3,389 of JAICLG010000249.1, read as the reverse complement.
ACCAGGCGAAAGCGAACTTCCAGGCCATCGTCAAAAATCCCAAGACGACGCAGCGCCTCAAAGCCCTCCTCAACCAGGTGGTCCAAGCCAACCCGGGCAAGTCACGCGACGAAGTCATTGCGATCTTCGAGAAGCGCAAAAAAGAGTTCGGCATAAGCTTGCAGCGTGAAGCTTTCCAGAGCGCGCGCAAGGCGGCTTTGCCAGCCATGCGGAAGAAGGCGCTGGAGGAACTGATCGACGAGAAGCTCAAGCTGCAGGAAGCGAAGAAGCAGAGCGTCACGATCGAGGATTCCGAAATCAACCGTGTGCTCACGGGAATTGCCGAGCGTAACAAGATGACGCTTGATCAATTCAAGAAGCAGGTCGGCGGCAGCCTTGATCCGATGAAGAGCAGAATCCGGGCGGCGCTCTCCTGGAACGAGGTCGTCAGGCGCCGCTTCGGACCCCTCATCAACGTCAACACCAAGGACGTCGACAAACTCGTCGCCGAAGCGACCGGGACTCCGCAGGCTGACGTCGAGTTGCAGCTCCAGCTCGTGAAAATTATGCTTCCGAAAAAAATGGAAGAGCACGGTATCGCACAGCGCATCGAAGATGCGGAAAAGATCCGATCGCGCTTTTCCGACTGCAAATCGACCGCAACTGCCGCAACCGGTGTTCCGGGTGCCAAATTCGAGGTGTTGGGCAAGAAAAAATCGTCGACGATCCCAGAACCAACCCGCACCCTATTGCTGAATGCCAGCGACGGTGAAATGTTGCCGCCGACGGTTGGCGATGGCGCCGTCGAGCTCTACGTCGTCTGCAGCCGCGATGCCGTCCAGACGGCGCTCGAAAAGCGCACGGCCGCCGAGAACCAGCTGAAGCAGAAAGAATTCGAGGTCATGGCACAGCGCTACCTCAAGGATCTCCGCGAAGACGCTCATATCGAGTATCGTTGAGCATGACCGCTCGATCGGGCGTGCCGCGCCTACCCCTCGCTTTGTCGATGGGTGACCCGTCCGGTATCGGACCGGAAATCGCCCTTCTCGCCTGGCGCCATCGCAACCGCGACGGACTTCCACCCTTTGCCATCTATGCCGACCTCGCGCTCATGCGTGAGCGCAGTCGCATGTTGGCGCGCGATGTCGAAATCGTACCGATAGCGGATGCCGGAGCGGCCGTTGATGTTTTCGAACATGCGCTTCCGGTCGTCGATGTGCCGCTGGTTCGGACGGCGCAGCCGGGCGTGCCGGACGCTCAGAACGGCCCCAGCACCATTCTTGCCATCAAGCGCGCCGTAGCAGACGTTGCTGCGGGACACGCGGCTGCCGTCGTCACCAACCCCATCGCGAAAGCCGTCCTGTACGACGCCGGATTTGAGTTTGCGGGACACACAGAATACCTCGGTGCACTGGCGAAGGAGTTCTGGCCGACGGAACCGGCTGATCCCGTGATGATGCTTGCGTCGCCCGAGCTGCGTGTCGTGCCGGTCACGATCCACGTTCCGTTGAAGTCGGTGCCCTCGTTGCTGACGACAGAGCGCATCATCGAGACCGGCAGGATCGTCGCGGCTGCGTTGAAGCGGGACTTTGCCATCGCGGATCCGCGTCTGGTCATCACCGGTCTCAATCCTCATGCCGGAGAGGACGGCGCGCTTGGGAGCGAAGATGGCGATATCATCGTGCCGGCGATCGAAGTGCTCAAATCGGAAGGTTTGAACGTCACCGGTCCGCATTCGGCCGATACGCTGTTCCACGCCGCGGCGCGCGCAACGTACGACGCAGCGATTGCCATGTATCACGATCAAGCGCTGATCCCGATCAAGACGCTGGCTTTCGATGAAGGCGTGAACGTCACTCTCGGCTTACCTTTCGTGCGAACGTCGCCCGATCACGGCACGGCGTTCGGCATCGCGGGCAAAGGAACCGCGTCGCCTGCAAGTCTCATGGCGGCGTTGAAGCTTGCGGCTCAAATGAGCGCGCGCAGAATGCATGCGACCACCCGATGAAAACGGCTCCCGGTTCCGACGGGCTCCCTCCCCTCCGCGATGTCATCGGCCGATACGAACTCGCCGCAAAAAAATCGCTGGGACAGAATTTTCTTCTCGATCTCAATCTGACGCGGAAAATCGCGCGCGCGGGCGGTGATCTCAGCGGCCGCACCGTGATCGAAGTCGGGCCCGGTCCTGGCGGACTGACGCGAGCGCTGCTCATGGAGGGCGCCCAACGCGTCATCGCCGTCGAGCGCGATGAGCGGTGCCTGCCTGCGCTCGCGGAAATCTCAAGCCGTTATCCAGGCCAGCTGGATGTTCACTCCGGCGACGCGCTCGACATTGACTGGAGCAAGCTCGTCGGCGGCGGACCTCCCGTCACCATCGCAGCCAACCTGCCGTACAACATTGCGTCGGTGCTGCTCACCGGCTGGCTCGAAACCGAGCCCTGGCCGCCGTGGTTCGATCGCATGGTCCTGATGTTTCAGCGCGAGGTTGCCGAGCGCATCGTCGCTCAGCCGCGGAGCAAGGCTTACGGCCGTTTGTCCGTTCTGGCGCAATGGCGCACTGAAGCGAGGATCGCGCTGCACCTGCCGCCTGAAGCCTTCACGCCGCAGCCGAAGGTTGCTTCGGCCGTCGTCGATTTTCGTCCGATCGCGAAGCCGGAACCTTCATGCCGTGTCGCGACGCTTAGCCGGGTAACGGCCGCCGCCTTCGGTCAGCGCCGGAAAATGCTGCGATCGAGCCTGAAGCAGCTGACCGCGATGCCGGAGCTTCTTTTGCGTGAGGCAGGGATTGCGCCGGAGCGGCGTGCCGAGGATTTATCGGTCGCCGAATTTGCGCGGTTGGCGCAGATCGTCGACCGCGGCGATCTCGCACGGCGTTAAAGCATAGCCTGCAAATCGCGCACGAACTCGGAAAGCCCCAGCAAGCGCTCGCGTTTCAACCGCTCGGCCGTCAGGATGGCATGAAGCGCACCGGTGCTTTGTTCGAGATCGGAATTGACGATCACATAATCGTATTCGGGCCAATGGCTGATTTCGGCCGACGCGGCCGCCATGCGTCGGGCAACCGTCTCGTCCGAATCCTGGGCGCGTGTTTTCAAACGCTGTTCGAGAATGCCTCCGGACGGCGGCAATACGAAAACGCGGACGACGTCGCCCTGCATTTTCTCGGAAAGCTGCTGCGCTCCCTGCCAATCGATATCGAACAGCACGTCCTTGCCGGCATGAATGGCGTCTTCGACGGGGGCCCGCGGCGTACCGTAATGGTTGTCGAACACGCGCGCCCACTCGAGCAGATCGCCTCGCGTCTTCATGATTTCGAACGCGTCGCGGTCGACGAAATGATAGTCGATGCCATTGCGCTCGCCGGGGCGCGGCGCACGCGTCGTGACCGAAACGGACATGGCGATGTTGCT
>JAICLG010000251.1 GCA_025927515.1 Hyphomicrobium sp. | reverse complement strand
GTCGTTGGTTCGATCCCAACCGGGCTCACCATTTCTTTCAAGGTGTTAGCTGTCCCCGCAATCTGTCGCGTTCCTCGGGCGCGGCCCGGTACAGCGACCGCACCAATTTCCGCGTGTCATGGTGGATGGCAGGCGGGCATGACCGAGCGCCTATTGCCTCGGCCCCGCCGTTGCCGATTGCGAATGTCCTGCATTGAGGGCGCTGGCCGTCGACCGGCGATAATCCCTCCGATCAGCCAGCCTCGCACACCCGCGTACCGTCGTAAGTGGCGGATCAGCAACGGGCGCGCCCTATATTTCCGAAATAAACTGATTTCTGTGAAGCGACCGTCGAAGCCATAGTCGCTCGCGATCGTCAGCGCATTATCATCTCGGCATGTTAGATGCGCATTTTATGAGAAGCCCCATGGCTATGGATGTGACCACGGTATTGTTTGAAACGATTAAAGCCTTAGCGCCGGAAAAGTCTTCCCGGCTGGACGTCGCGTCGGCGCGGCATATCACGCTTCGGTCATTCGATCTCGACAGCTTGGATACACTGAAGCTTGCGATGGACCTCGAGGACGCGCTCGGCATCAACATCGAGATCGTCAACTTCCCGGATACGCTGACACTGTCTGAGCTTGCCGACAGATTGTCGAGGCAAATCGGGAATGAAAAACCTTTCGAAAATTCTATATCAGCGCAACCTTGATACTGGCCGGCATCTGAAACGGATCATTGTGGGGGCTCATGTCGATCGATCGGCAATCGACCCGTAAATCAATTTGAGAAAAAGCGGCAACGACCAGTTTCCAAACTTTTTCGGAAATAGATTTTCCAAGGCACGTGTGCGCGCCAAACCCAAAGAGTGCCATTCTATTCTCTGCAGGGGAGTAGAGCCTGCTCTGCGTAAAGCATCTGACTCGATCTCCCGTCTCCAACGAATGCGGACACCGTTCTGAGGGCGACGAAACGACCCGATCGACAAACGTCAGCGAGCTTGACGAAAACATGCTTGGCCAAGCCATTTCGCTCATTTTCGCGCCAGGATGCGCTTGAAGCGCTTCCCAAATCGACAGCCCCATCGTGCCGACAAACGGCCTCGCACCGAGCGACGCCAGGCAAAGGAGCAGCAAATTATCATCCGAGTGCGCGCAGTGGACCTCCAAGAACGCTGCAATCCTGGCGTTTATCTTGGCGCGCTCGCGTATGGATAAATGGGGACTGAACAGGGCAGGAATGGCGTCCACCAGCTCCAGCATGGTTTCACTGCACGGGACGATGACTGAAGAAATAGAATGCCAGAGCGGCTGACAGAAATCAGCGACCAGGTCTATTTCAGATCCGGGGCGGAAGAGGCTCGTGCATAAAGCCAGGAGAGTTGCTTGGCTCGCCGCGAACTGACTATCTTTCGTTTCCGAAATTCTCTTTGCCATGAGCTTCCGAATTTTTTGGTGTTTTTCTCCATCTAGAAAGACAGGCAAATGATCGAGCAGCTGAATCGCCGCGGAGAAGTCGAGCTTGGTTCTATCGGAGAGCTCACGGTATCGGTCTGCCATCGAATACGTTGTGAACTCCGCCGACAGGATGACGGCTTTGGCAGCTTCAGCATTTTCGATGAAATGTATCTTGCTTGCCATGCCTCCCCCTCGAGCCCGACAAAATCCGCACACACAATGAGTAAAAAGATCAAATCGTAGACGGCATCGTTTCTCGCGGCCATCAGGCTTTCGACGCTCAGGGTTTTTGATGAGCGCCAAACGCGATTTACCGCAAACAAGTCTCGAGAAATGCTGTGTACGGCCGGATATTTCGAAGATGCAAATTTTGACAACAACCGCGAGAAGGCGGAAGCTTTCAGAACTCGTTACACCTGTTTCTGGGCCAATATCAAATGACGTTCAGGACAACATTGAGGGCGCTTCGCAAAGTCACCGCACAGTCCGAGCGACGAGTGAGCCTAGCTTGTCATCTTTTACGCAACTACCACAAGCCGCCTCAAGACGTATTCCTCGGCGCCTGGAAAATTATTGATGCGGCCCCATCAAAGCGCTTGATCAAGGATCGTTATGGCGTGCCGCTACGGCACGTTCGACACTTCAGGTTGCGGCACGCAATCAAGCACGTTTTTCCCCGTTATTCGCCGACCGTCATAGCCGATCCCCAAATGCTGGAGCTCATCCGGCAAGCTCCCTCAGTCGTAGCGAGCATTCATGCCCGGACCGAGTTCGCGCTGTGCGCAGCCCTTGATAGGGCCGGACAAGAATGTGCAATTATAACCGCAGATCCAGTCAAGCCGGACGAGATTCAAAATTACGATTTTTCTACGCTGCCGCAGAACATCCTTCGGGAACGGGATGCGTTTATCCAAGCACGGGCCGCGCTGAAGAACGGAAAAGTCCTAATTTGCGACGCCGACTTTATTGCTGATAAGGACCTGCCAAGCGCACGCGTTTGCATCTCGACGTCGCTGTTTGAATTCGCGCGGAAAGTCAAAGCGAACCTTTTCTTCGGTTACGCGCAGGTATCGCCTGATGGGGCAATGAACTGCATTTTCAAGGCAGCATCTCCTCACTCGACATCAGTACAAGAAGATGCACAGCGGTTCATAGAATTTCTAAAAACGGTGCAAAGCGAACTGTCGGATTTAACGATCGAGGATTGGGCACGCCCTCTCGAAATCAAGTCGTCTGAAATGAAAACCCATAAATCGGCGGAAGATATCCGAGCGGTGCCGGGTATCGCGTAGCCGCGAAAAGTAAAGAGATTTCCGTTCAGTCACAGGGCCGTTGGTTCGACGCCAACCGAACGCGGGAGGTCGGAATGGGATTACGGACAGCACTCGGGTTCAAGAAAAAACCGAAGCCAATAGTTAGACTGGAATCCCTCCTAGCCGCGCGCAACGCGTATTGGTGGCGCGATCCTGCGGCGCCGGATGAGGTGAAGGCGGTAGCGTCGTTGGTGGCCAGCAAACGAACCATGCGCCGCTACATTGCGGCGATGGGTATTCGTCTTCCCAGGCTCTACTACGACGCAGCGTGCGTCGATAAAATCCACTTCAGCTCGCTACCGGATAGGGTTGTCATCAAACCTGATGGCGGGTGGGACAGCGATGCCGTGATGCTATTCGACGGCGACCGCGAACTGCTCAGCGGCAAGGTTATTTCACACGATCAACGCGCCGCGTTCTGCCGCGAGGCGCTCAACAAGGCGCGCTTCGTAAAGCCGGACGCCCGACTTCTGGTCGAGGAATTTGTCAAAGACTACGACGAGCACTTCGCCATCCCTCGTGATTTCAAGATCTATGTCGCGGGCGGCCACGCCCATGTCGTGCAAGTGATCGATCGAAACCCGGTAAAGGGCCAGCGGAGCGGTTCATTCTACACACCGCATTGGATCAGGATCGAAGATCAATTTCAGACCTGCTACAAGCCGGGTCCCGACGTGGTGAAGCCGGAAGCTCTGCCCGCCCTCATCGACAATGCCGAGAAGATTGCAAAGAACATCGGTGCGTTCTTGCGATTGGACTTTTATATCGATGCCGAAGGACCGGTCTTTGGCGAGTTCACCAGCCACCCCTTCGCGGGATTGAACTACACCGCTTACGGGGAACGCTATTTGATCGACCTGATGCACCGCTTTCCGGATAGCATTCCGTCAGGGTGGTCGATCGAATGCGCGGCTTAGCCGGCAATAATCTAAGCTGAAGCAAACCGTTTACTGAGAGATTGTCGCCAGCGGATAATGTGGCGGCGAATGCCGCGGCGGCGAGCGACAATTTCCTTTTCAACGCGCGCTTGCTCTATTTCAGGAAGGCCGTTGGCGCGGATGGCTTCCACAGCATCGGCCAAAGCAACCTTTGCCCATTGCGATACTCCGGGACGTTGCTTGTTCTGGAATGAGGAATATATCTCGTCTGTTATCCAGGCATTTTTCGAATGAACGGTGCGGTAGAGGAGGCCCTTCGGCAAGAAGAGGGTGCCGCCGAGCATGTGCGCACCCTGAGCGAGATAGCCGTCTGCACAGCTATTATATGCGAGAGATTTGATTGGCTTTAGATAGTTTAGTGCCGCGCGCCGGAACATCATCGCTGAGGTTGATGTCCAATGCCAGCCTCTGAGCGTTGCGGGGATGTAAAGCAACCTGGGCTTTTCAGGAGGATCAAGCGCGAAATATTTGCCGATGTTCCGAGCCATAGCGACTCCGATATCACCTCTCAAGCCCGATCCTATAACGCCCCGGTCCGTTACTAAAATCTGTTCCGTGGAAAGGATCGGGCACATGATCCCGGCATTCATATGCGCCGCGAGAGATTCCTCCAGGAAAGTCGGCGCATATCGATCATCCGGGTCAAGCAAACAAACGAAATCGCCTGTGGTCTTGCTCATGCCCGTAAAGAAGGCGGGCACTTGTCCCTTGTTGGTTGCGTGTTGCTCTAATCTGATGCGGTCATCGCCAAAGCTATTGACGATCGTCGCAAGTTTCGTGCGCTGCGAGGGGTCGG
>JAICLG010000025.1 GCA_025927515.1 Hyphomicrobium sp. | reverse complement strand
GGAAAATAAAGCTGCTCCCAGTGGGTGCGCGGTGCCGAGGGGGCCGTCGAAAGCGTGAGGCCGGGCACAAGCTCGGCCGTCCACCACACTGCGAATCCGTAAATGACCGCGGGTTTCGAGATGCGCCATTCGCCTTGCCCCTTGCGTTTTGCGCGCGTCTCACGTGTCAGATCTACCGCGTCCCAGGCAATCGCGCTGCGGCCATCATCGAGAAGCTCTGAAGGTTGTATGAGTCGCACATAGGCATTATTGAGCGTCATCGCTTGCGCCGACCCGAGATCGAGGCCGTGACCGACGCGCTGCCACGCTCTCAATTCATGATCGATCCGTGGCACGATGACGGGCGCAACGTACTGCGCGATACGCGACGGAACGATCGTCCCACCCGGCTTCAAAAACCGATGACGCGCATCGGCGAGCGTCGCGATGATGTTTTCTTCCAACGCATAATTTCCGAGCGTCTCGGACACGATGACGTCGACCGCGAGATCGTCGTCGAATTCCGTCGAATGGCACGGAATGAGATGGCATCTCTTGGCCTTGTTCGCCTTGAGCACCTGCGCCGCGACGCCCGCGACCTCGGCTGTCTCGAACAGAAAAACGTCCTTCGCGCCGAGCTTCGACGCCATCAACCCGAGAAGCCCGGTTCCGGCACCGATATCCGCGACAACCGTTTTTCCAGGTTCGATCACGGATTTGAGCGCGCGAAAGAAAGCCTCGTTCCGCACGTCATCGGCAATCAGTGTGCGGTGATATTCGATGCGCATGATTAGAGCTTCAGATGTGAACCCCGCACCTGATAAAGCATCAGAGCGGTCGCGATCGCGAGATTGAGGGAGTCGAGCTTTCCAGCCATCGGGATTTTGACGAGCTTCGTGCACACCGCCGCGACCGCGCTCGACAGGCCCGGCCCCTCGCTTCCCATGACGATCAATTGTGGGCCACGATAGTCGGCAGTCCGAAAATCTTCGCGACCATCGAGATGCGTCCCAACGACGTCGCCCGGCCAGTCTTTCGCCAACGCGATGAACGCCGGCCGCTCCATTTTGACGATGGGGACGGCGAAAATCGAACCCATCGTAGCGCGGATCGATTCAAGCGAAAAAGGATCGCACGTCGTGCCAACGAGCATGACTCCCGCGCATCCGACAGCATCCGCGGTGCGTATGATCGTGCCGAGATTTCCGGGATCGCGAACTTCTTCGAGCGCGAGCCACGTTTCTCCCCCGCTGATCTTCGACGCCTCGGGCGGATCCGCGAACCGCTGCCGGAACACGCCAAGCAGCGTTTGCGGATTGTCTTTCGATGCGAGCTTGGCCAGCACCGCCTCGGAAACTTCAAGAACCTCCGAACCCGCATTCAGCGCGTGAGTCACAAGCCCACGCGCGATACCGTTCGCGGCCGTTCCCGATTGATAAACGAGAGTCTCCGGAATGAAGCCATGGTCGCGCGCCGTAACCAGAAGCGACGCGCCTTCGGCCACAAACAATCCTGTCTCTTTGCGGACCTTGCGCATCTCGAGCGCACGGATTGCCTTCACACGATCGTTCGTCAGGCTGGTGATCGGCTTCGGCGCGTTCATGTCTGGCCGCTCCAGCGCACGAAAAGCGAGGTCGGCACCAAGGGCCCGCTCGCGGCGCGGATCGCCAATTCTCCGCTTTCGAAATTGCCGCCTTTGCCGTCAAGTGCGTCTTGCATCAATTGATCGAACGCGAGTGCCGACGCGCGAATGGCATAGACCGTCAACACCATGGCAGCGTCGCGCGGCGCCAGCAGCTTGGCAACGTCTGCGAGCAGTGCCGGCAAATTCTTGAACAAGTCCCAGACCTCGCCCTCGGGCCCGCGCCCGAACTTCGGCGGATCGACGAGGATCATGTGATAGGTCTTTCCGCGGCGGACATCGCGGGCCGCGAACTTCGCCGCATCATCGAGCAGCCATCGGACCTTGGCGGCGTCGAGTTTCGATGCGGCTTGATTTTCCTTGCCCCACTGGATCGCCTTCTTCGACGCATCGACGTGCGTCACCTCCGCGCCCGCCTTGGCCGCGATCAGCGACGCCGCGCCTGTGTAGCCGAAAAGATTGAGCACGCGTGGCGTCTCACCTTTGATCGCCGCGAGCCTTTCGCACATCCATCGCCAATGCGGATCTTGCTCCGGAAACAACCCGAGATGCCAAAGCCCCGCGAGTTTGCAGAGCATGGTGATGCTGCCAGCGTCAGCTTCCTTCTCCCCCCTCCCCTTGACGGGGATGTGTCGGGGGTGGGGTGAAACCAAATCTTCGGATGATGCCACCACCCCTTGCCCCTCGCCGCGATGGGGAGGGGAAAGGAAAGACGGAACTCTCACCGGCCACGCGTCCGGCACCCGCTTGTCGATGCGCCACTTGCCCTTTTCATCATCCTCGCCGGACGCGGAAAAAACGGCGTGAGCCTTCGACCATTCCGCTTTCGGAAGGCGCGGCTGCCAGAGCGCCTGCGGCTCGGGCCGGTCGACGACGACGGCGCCGAAGCGCTCCAATTTGCGCCCGGCGCCGCAATCGAGAAGCGCGTAGTCCGCAAAACCTTCGGACGTGATGAGTTGTAGGCGGTCGGGCGAAGGCATCGGAGACGGGAATCCAAGACTATAAGTCCCGCGGCTTTAGCACGAATGACGCGAATTGCGAGGCCGCTGCTTCTTGCAACTCCTGTCGTCCGCAGATCGCCCGCCTCCACGATCCCTATGCGGCAAGTCCGGCGATTTCGGACCTCGCGGCTTCGATGGCCTTCGCGCGCTGCTCCGGGCCCATCGCGATGCCTTCGGCCCGGATGAAGGTCACGTCGCTAATGCCGAAGAAACCGAAAATTCCGCGCAGGTAATTCTCTTGATGATCGAGGAACGCGATCGGCGTCTGCGGCCCGTAAAATCCGCCGCGAGATGAGGCAACGATCACCCGCTTGCCGCCCGCCAATCCCTCCGCTCCTTTTTCCGAATAACGGAACGTCTTCCCGGCGATAGCGAGCCGATCGATCCACGCCTTGAGCTGGCTCGGAATGCCAAAGTTGTACATCGGCGCACCGACGACGATGATATCGGCCGAGACGAATTCATCGAGCGCCGCTTGTCCTGACGCGAGATCCTGCTGCAAAGGCGCCGCATCGGGACTGGCGCCCTGGGCCGCGGCTAGGTGGGCCCCCGAAAGATGCCCGACGGGATCAGCGCCCAGATCGCGATAGAAGACCTCAAGACCCGGGTGGTGCCGCCGCTCGGCAAGTACGATCTCTGCGGAAAGCTGACGGCTGACCGAATTCGGACCGAGAATACTTGAATCGACATGCAGAAGTTTCATGGGATCGCTCCAACCGATGGATGGGATGGGACGAAATCGGCGCATTTGACAGCCCGGCTTCCGTCAGTCACATTTTGTGACCAGCGCTAAATTGATGACCAAGAAAATCCGCGCAAGGAGGCACTTTTTTGAAACCCGGTATCAAACATGAAACCGAGTATTGCCGCGCGACAGCCGACTTGCTTGCCCGCGTCGGCGACAAGTGGACAGTCTATGTCGTTGGCCTGCTGCAAGGCGGCCCGATGCGCTTCAACGAAATACGGCGCGCCATCGGCGGAATTTCGCAGCGCATGCTGACGTTGACATTGCGCGGATTGGAACGAGATGGATTGGTCACCCGCACGGTTTTCCCGACCATACCGCCGCGCGTCGACTACGAGTTGACCGAACTCGGCCGCACCTTGATCGGCACGTTGAGCGGGCTGGCCGATTGGGCCAACGAGAACGGCGCGGCCGTCCAGAAGGCCCAGCGCAATTTCGACGCCAAGGCAAACTCCGAAGCCAAATCCAGATCCTCGCCCATCCGCCGTTTGCCCACGCTTTGGCGCGGACGGGGAGGCTGACCTTCATCGCTCTGCCATTAGCAGCATAATGCAAAAACGTAACCGCCATGCCACACCTCGAGAAAAAGCGAAGTCGCGCCACCATGCCTCCCCAAACTCAACGTATGCGCCGAGGTAAGGTGCGCGTCATACGCAGCGGGAGCGAACCTATGCGAATTCATCATCTTATCGCGAGCGCGGCATTCGCGGCGGCAATTGCCGCGTCCGGGGCAGCCTATGCTTTCGAAGCCACGTCGCTCGGCGGCACGAATCCAGACGGCTCTGCCCAATTCCAGGATCCGGACGAGCAACAGCTCAAGGGGCCACTCGATGGCCTGCAATTCGGGGTGACCTCCAGCGGCTCAAACAGCAACTCGGCCGACGATTCGAGGCCGCCGTGGGAGATTAAGCCTCCGCCACCGAGCCAAAGCTTCATCGGCGCTCCAATGGGCGGGCCATCCTGGTTGCGGGCAGGCCAGTAATCGAATTTCAACCGATACCGCCACCTGATGTGCGGCGATTGCCCAACTTTGACAGTCAGGCAAACGCGCATATTCCACGCGTGCAAAACTGCGGCGGCAAACGAGACCCCCGCGTCTGAAAGGTTTGCCCATGCCCCTCCTCAGAATCGACCTCTACAAAGGCCGGACCGAAGCCGAAAAGAAGACGCTGCTCGACGCGCTGCATCGGGCCATGCTCGCGGCGTTCAAGGTGCCGGAACGCGATCGCTATCAGATCGTCCATGAACACGATCCCGCAACAATGATCATGGAGGACACGGGCCTCGACATTCCCCGCACGGACAAGTTCGTCTGCATTCAGGTCACGACGCGGCCGCGCACACGAGAACAGAAAGAGCAGTTTTATCGCCTCACCGTCGAAGAACTGCAAAAGAGCTGCGGCATCGCGCCGACGGACGTGATGATGAACATGGTGACGTGCACCGACGAGGATTGGTCTTTCGGACTCGGCCGCGCGCAATTCCTGACCGGCGAACTTTGATCGCTCACTCAGCGAAACGTCGTCCCGGCGAAGGCCGGGATGACTGTCAATGAGGCGTGCGATCCCTCTCGCTCTCGGCTTTGCTAATCCAGATCGTCCACGACGACCGGTTCGCCACCGCCCTTGAGGCGCTGCGATAGCGCCGCTTCGATGAATGGATCGATATCGCCATCCAGAACCTCGGCGGGATTGGTAGATTGAGCCCCCGTCCTGAGATCCTTCACCAGCTGATAGGGTTGCAGCACGTATGAGCGGATCTGGTGTCCCCAGCCGATGTCCGTTTTCGCCGCCTGCTCCTCATTCGCCTTCGCTTCGCGTTTCTTGAGTTCCATCTCGTAGAGACGCGCCTTCAGGCGCTTGAACGCGATATCCTTGTTCTGATGCTGCGAGCGCTGCTCCTGCGCGAAGATCACGATGCCTGACGGCTTATGCACGAGCCGAACGGCGGACTCGGTCCTGTTGACGTGCTGACCACCGGCGCCCGACGATCGGGCGAACGAAATATCGATGTCGGAAGGATTGATGTCGACCTCGATCGTATCGTCGATGACCGGATAGACCGTCACGGACGCAAAGCTCGTATGGCGGCGAGCATTGGAATCGAACGGCGAGATGCGAACCAATCGGTGGACGCCCGCTTCCGTTTTCAACCAGCCGAAAGCATTCTCACCGTCGATCTCGAACGTCGCGGATTTGATGCCGGCTTCTTCACCGGCGCTTTCATCGATCAGCTTCACCTTGTAGCCACGCCGCTCGCCCCAGCGCGCATACATCCGCGCCAGCATCGACGCCCAATCCTGGCTCTCGGTACCGCCAGCTCCGGCGTGAACCTCGATGTACGTGCTCAGCGCGTCAGCTTCACCCGACAGCATGGCTTCGACCGAGCGAAGATGCGCTTCCCGATCGATACGCTTCAGCTGTGCTTCGCCTTCGCGGATGCTTGCCTCATCGTTCTCGGCTTCGCCCAGTTCGATCAGCGTCAGCGCGTCTTCGTAATCGCGTTGCAGGCGCTTGAATTCGGCAACGGCATGCTCAAGCGATTGCCGCTGGCGCATGATCTTCTGAGCGTTCTTCGCATCCGACCAGAGGCTCGGATCCTCAGCCTTGGCATTCAGCGAAGCGAGACGATCTTCTGCAGTCTCCCAGTCAAAGAGACCTCCTCAGGAGGGCGATGGCCTCCTTGATGTCGTCCGAAATCTTTTGCGCTTCTGCGCGCATGGAAAACCTCCGGAGCCGGTGCAAACCGGCATGGCGAACGATACGGAATTAGAGATGCAAGGTAATAGTGAGACGCGGCGAGCCTGTAAACGCATGTGCAGGGCGCGCGGCAATGCGCGCTGCTACCACAATCCGTTCGGCAAGAGCCCTCCGTCGTTTCTGGGTTCTCGTTGCTCCTGAGCCGGCGGAGGTGGAGGCGGAGGCGGCATCCGATCGCGGCTCAAAGGCGGCGCTCCGGCCGAGGCGTCGGCCGTCGCATTTGCGAAGCCGATCATCGCAGCGCCGTCGTCCGGTCCCTCGTCGGCCTTGAATGCCTCCATGATGGTGTTCGTATCATCGGCGGAGGCTCTCAAACCAGTCTTGAGATCGACGCGGACAAACTTGATTCCGGGCGGAACGCGAAACGGCTCCGGCGGCGTATTGGTCAGCGCATCCTTGACGAACTCGCCGAAGATCGGCGCCGCAATCATGCCGCCCGTGCCACCTCGGCCCATCGGTTTCGGCGTGTCGTAACCCATGTACACGCCAACGACGAGATTCGGCGTATAGCCGATGAACCAGGCATCTTTTTCCTGGTTCGTCGTGCCGGTTTTGCCGGCGATAGGCCGATCGAGCGACCGCAGCACCTTGCCCGTGCCACGTTGCACGACGCCTTCGAGGATCGAGGTGATCTGATAGGCCGTACGCGGATCGATAATCTGAGGCCGATCATCGATCAGTTGAGGTTCAGCCTGATTTGCCCAGTGATCCGCGGTGCAGCCCATGCATTGGCGCTCATCGTGCCGCCAGATCGTGCGGCCGTAGCGATCCTGAATGCGATCGATCAGCGTCGCCTTCACCTTCTTGCCGCCATTCGCCAGCATGCAATATCCGGTCGCCATGCGCAGCAGCGTCGTCTCGCCTGCGCCGAGCGACATCGAGAGCACGGGCAGCATGTCATCGTAAATTCCGAACCGCTTCGCGTATTCGATGATGAGCGGCATACCGAGATCCTGCGCCAGCCGCACCGTCATCTGGTTACGCGAATGCTCGATGCCGAACCGTAATGTCTCGGGGCCGGTGACATCCTTTTCGTCGTAGTTTTCGGGCTTCCAGATGTCCTGTCCCGGGCCTTGATCGATTTCGATTGGCGCGTCGAGCACGATCGACGTCGGCTTATAGCCATTGTCTATGGCCGCCGCATAAACGAAAGGCTTGAACGACGATCCCGGCTGTCTCTTCGCCTGAATGACGCGATCGAATTGGCTGAGATCGTACGAGAAACCGCCCACCACGGCGAGCACGCGTCCCGTATAGGGGTCCATTGCAACCAAACCGCCGCCGATCTGCGGGATCTGCATCAGCGACCAGGCGCCCTTGATATTGTCAGGGTCCTTTGGCGCGACGTACACGACATCGCCGGGCTTCAGAATGTCAGCCGTCGATTTGGCGTTTATCTTTTTGCCGTGCTGGTACGCCGCCCACTTCATTTCATCGAGAGAGACTTCGACGGCCTCCCGGTCCTTGACTAAGGTGGAATCCTGCTTCCGCGCCGGTTTGAAGCCGATGATCGCCTTCGTTTTCTGCGTTTCGAGGACGACCCCAAGACGCCACGGCTGAATATCGCTCGGACTATGGATTTTCTCGAGCGCCACGCCCCAGTCGCCGGAAATATCGATCTTTGCTACGGGCCCGCGCCATCCGCGCTTGCGGTCGAACTTGACCAAGCCGTCGACCAGCGCCCGCCTTGCAAGGTTCTGAAGATGCGGATCGAGCGTCGTTCTGACCGACAGCCCGCCGCCATAGAGCTTGTCCTCTCCATATCTTGCGAGCAGGGTCCGGCGAACTTCTTCGGCGAAGAATTCAGCCGTGGAGATGTGAGCGCCGGTGGGACGGAGATTGACGACCAGAGGCTTCTTCTTCGCCGCCTCGGCCTGTTCCTCGGTGATGTAGCCGTTCTCAGCCATCTCGCCGATGATCCAGTTACGCCGTTCGGTTGCCCGCTTTTTCTGGCGGAACGGATGATAGTTGTTCGGCCCCTTCGGGAGCGCCGCGAGATACGCCGCTTCCTCGATCGTGAGATCCTTGAGTTCCTTGTTGAAGTACGTCAGCGCCGCCGCGCCGATCCCGTAGGAGTTCATCCCGAGATAGATTTCATTGAGGTAGAGTTCGAGGATCTTGTCCTTCGAGTAGGCGCTCTCGATGCGCACGGCGAGAATCGCTTCTTTGATCTTGCGCGAGAGCGAGCGCTCATTCGTCAGCAAAAAGTTTTTGGCGACCTGCTGGGTAATCGTCGATGCGCCCTGGGTGCGTTTGTTGGAGCCATGTATCTTGGCTTCGGCCGCCGCAAAGACGGCGCGTAGGATACCCTGGAAGTCGACGCCCCCGTGCTCATAGAAGCGACGATCCTCGGCCGACAGGAAAGCGCCGATCACGAGTTTCGGAATCGCATTGATCGGCACGAAGATCCGGCGCTCGCGCGCGAACTCGGCAATCAACGAACCGTCATGGGCATGAATGCGGGTCATGACAGGCGGCTCGTACTTCGACAAGCTTTCGTAATCCGGCAGATCGCGCGAGGCCTGCCATACGAGGAATCCCGCAACCGCCGATCCGGCAATAAAGAGAACCACACCCGTCGCGAAGCTGAAGCCAAGGAAGCTCAGCAGCAGGCTCTTGCGCCGCTTCTTCCGTCTTCTGGGCGCCGCGGGGGGCGGCAGCGTTGGCGCACGCATCAGATGGTAATTTCCGTTAGTCTATCGCTGGCTTACGCTTCGGGTGTGAGACAGGCCTGTTTATTTCCGCGGCGCAGCAAAAACAACCCGGACGCCCGAACATTAGCAGGGAATGTGGCAGTACGTCGTCAAGAGCGCCGATATCCCTCAAGGGTTCGCGACAGTCCGCTTCTTGAAGTAGACATTAACCGCCGATGCGATCGCCTGAGCCACCTTCGACTGCCAGGCAACGGTCATCATCTCGTGCTCTTCCGATGCATTGCTCATGTAACCAAGCTCGATAAGAACGGAAGGTGCATGCGTTTGCTTCAACACCTTGAAAGCCGCGGATTTCTGGGGGATTCGCGCCAGCGTGATCGACTGACCGAGCTTTTTCGTCAGCACATGTGAAAAATCGGCCGAGAAATTCGATGTTTCACGCTTCAAAAGATCGATGAGGATGTTCTTCACCTCCTCGCCGCTTCCCTCGTCGACAGAATTAACGCCTGCGATAAGATCGGAAGCGTTTTCCTTTTCAGCCATGACCCGCGCCTGCTCGTCGGAAGCTCTGCTCGAAAGGGTGTAGATCGTCGCTCCGCGAACCGAATCGCTCAGCTTTTTTTGCTCGATCGAATCCGCGTGCAGCGAAATGAACAGATCCGCATCGTTGTCGGCCGAATACTTGAGTCTGTCGTCGAGGGAGACGAAAACGTCGTCCTTGCGGGTCATTTTGACCTCGTAACGATGTGTATTCTGCAGCGCCTCTCTGAGTTGCAGAGCGACCGCGAGCACGATCGATTTCTCCGGCACGTTATTGGCGCCGATTGCACCGGGGTCGATGCCGCCATGACCCGGATCGATGACGATGACAGGTTTGGCGTGCCCCTTGTGTTTCCGGTCGGCTTTTTCTGGAGGAGCCGAATTTCTGGGAATGTCCGCTGGCGACGCCGCCGCGAGCGCCGCTCCGGTACCGGCTCCGAAAGCCGCGACGTCCATGGGCGCGAGAACGATGGCGAGTTTGAGCGCCCGGCTTCCCGGTATCCGCGTCATGCCAGCCGAGGCAATTCGGACAGGTCCGGTGGTGTCGATCACAACCCGGGCCTTATGCGCCGCGAAAAGCCCATACCGAAAAGCCGAGACGACGCCTCGACCCTTCTGACCCGCCGCCGGATCGAGATGAAAGGCCAGATTCGGCAGATCCAGGATCACCCGGTAGGGATTTGCGAGCGTATAAACCTGTGCGGTCAGGCCCTTGCTGATTGTCAGCTCGAACGTGGTCGTCTTGCCGTTATCGAGGAGCCGTACCGCCGTGGCCTCCACGCCCTGGGCAGGAAAGGCGGCGACCGTACCCGGCAGGAGTATCAGTCCCAGAACCACCGCGGGCAGATGCCATAAGTTCCGGAAACGTTCTGCGAGCCTCGCCATGCCCCCCGGCACCCCGCTTTCCCCGCCGCCAAACTATGAAAAGAGGCATTAAGGCTTTGTTTTCAGAGACGATATAAGTCATAGCACCTATTCGAGGGCTTTTCCCAGCACTCCTTTTATTACACTTGCCAGGCTGGGAGCGACCTCGTAGACTTTCACTATATTCGGTGGCGCTGAAGACACACCCGTTTCGGGATACTCGGCTAGCGCCTGCGCACCTTGGTTCGGCCTGCTGCAGATCGAAAAAGTTCTGCGTTCACAGGTAACCAGACGCGCACGGATAGCATCGGCTTGGAGCGAGCCTACAAGAGGATCGGTTCGCTCGGGAAAATGCGCTTTGGCACCCGGCCTCCGGCGGCCACGCCAGGGACAGTGACTTTGTGCCGGCCGCTCCGGTCCATTCTTTGGGACAGAACCGGTCACAGGCGGACAATAGATCGACGTGACGCGTCTGCGTCGCAAAACCTTTTTTCCCGGCCAGCGCCCCTCCCGTGGACGCAAAACCGGGCACTACACGATAGGCCATGACGACAACTCGCACCATCAGCGGAGCTCGACGGACCAAAGTCCGAACGGCACACGCATCCGTTACGGTCGGCCGCACGCGCGCCGCCGGAACGGGAATGCTGCGAAGGACGCCCCGGCCGATTTTCACGTTTGCACATTCCGCCAACACAATGCGCCGCCACGTGGACCTCGCAATTGCCGCCGCTTTTCGCGGTCTAGGATGCGAGCCGCCTCGGCGCGCCAGGGAATTCAATCAATGTCAAATACAAAGATGCTTATCGATGCCACGCATCCCGAGGAAACTCGGGTCGTGGTCCAAAGGAACGGTCGGGTAGAGGAGTTCGATTTCGAAAGCGCTGCCCGCAAGCTCTTGCGGGGCAACATCTATCTCGCCAAGGTCACGCGCGTTGAGCCGTCTCTGCAGGCCGCGTTCGTAGATTACGGCGGCAATCGGCACGGCTTCCTCGCTTTCAACGAAATCCACCCGGATTACTATCAGATACCCGTTGCCGACAGGCAGGCCCTCCTCGACGAGGAAGCCGCGGCAGAAGCCGAACTCGAAGCCGCAGCAGACCGTCGCGCCGAGGCTTTGGCCCGGCGCGGATCGCAGCGTGGCCGAGGGCCGGACGACACAAGTCCCGATTCGTCCGGGGATGACTTCGGCGACCTGGCGCCGAACGATGAATTGATCGAGACATCGCACATCGTCGATGTCGAAGAAGACGAGCACATCGAAGAAATCGGTGGCGGCGAAGAAAGCGACGCCCCGTCAACGGTCGCGACATCTGCAGTTCGCCGGTCCAGCGCCGACGTCCTGTCGGAACCCGTCGCCGAGGATAATTCCGAAGACCCGTCTCCTGCCGCCGAAGAATCGTCGGATGAAACCGATGCTGCCGAAACCGGCGTCTCATCCGATGAGCAGCATCCGGATGAACACCTCGATACGGAAGCTTGCGCCAGCGAGGAACGGCCCGACGAAGTCGAACAGGGCGACGCCGAACATGACGCGCCGGCCGCTTTCAACGACGACCACGCTCACGACGGCGACAACCACGATCACGACCACGAAGAAGGAGCCGGCCGCGAGTTCAGAGAAGGGCCTCGCCCGCGCCAGCGCCGCCGGCCGCGCAGCTACAAGATTCAGGAAGTCATCAAGCGGCGGCAGATCATCCTCGTCCAGGTTGTGAAAGAGGAGCGCGGCAATAAGGGTGCGGCGCTCACCACCTATCTTTCTCTGGCGGGCCGCTACACCGTCCTTATGCCGAACACGGCGCGCGGCGGTGGCATTTCGCGCAAAATTACCAATCCGCAGGATCGTCGCCGTCTCAAGGCGATTGCCCAGGAGCTGGAAGTTCCGGAGGGCATGGGGCTGATCATTCGCACGGCCGGAGCCGCGCGGACGAAGCAGGAGATCAAGCGCGATTTCGAATATCTGTTGCGGCTGTGGGAAAGCGTGCGGGAACTGACCCTGCAATCCACGGCGCCGAGCCTCGTCTACGAAGAAGGCGACCTGATCAAACGGTCGATCCGCGATCTCTATAACAAGGACGTCGAAGAAGTCGTCGTCGCGGGTGAGGCGGGCCATCAGGAAGCCGCCGACTTTATGAAGATGCTGATGCCAAGCCACGCCAGGAACGTCGTGGCCTACAGAGAGCCGACGCCGCTCTTCACGCGCTATGGCATCGAGCGTCAGCTCAACGCGATGTTCCAGCCCCAGGTCACGCTGAGATCGGGCGGCTACATCGTCATCAATCAGACCGAAGCGCTCGTCGCGATCGACGTCAACTCGGGAAAATCGACGCGCGAATTCTCGATCGAAGAAACAGCGTTGGCGACCAATCTGGAGGCGGCCGACGAAATCGCCCGCCAGCTGAAGCTGCGTGACCTCGCAGGCCTCATCGTCATCGACTTCATCGACATGGAGGAGAAGCGCAACAACCGCTCGGTCGAGCGCCGCCTGAAGGATGCATTGAGATTCGACAGGGCGCGCATTCAGCTTGGCCGTATCTCGCACTTCGGCCTGATGGAGATGTCACGCCAGCGCCTCAGAACCGGCGTGCTCGAGGGCTCGACGTCGCAATGCCAGCATTGCCAGGGCACCGGCATCATCCGCTCGACCGAAAGCATCGCGCTCGCGGTATTGCGCGGCATTGAAGACGTCATCACGGCCGGTGCCAACTGTCCGCTGATCGCGACGACCACGCCACCAGTTGCGCTTTACATCCTCAACAGCAAGCGTCCTTACGTGGCCGACATGGAAGCCCGGCATGGCTATTCCATCACCATACTCGGCAGCGATCGCATGCAGGGCGCCAACTTCACCGTCGAACGCGGCGCGGCGTCCGCCGCTCCCCTGCGTCGCACTGAGCGCGCCGCCGTGAACATGGACTGGGGCTTCGACGGAGATAATGAAGCAACCGGCTTCGCCACGTCCGAGGGCGAAACAGCCGCCGAAGTTCTCGACAATGAAGAATCCACCCCGCGCGAACGCAATGGCGCGCGCGGTGACGGCGATGAAGGCGGAGCACGCCGCGGTGGACGCCGGCGCAGGCGCCGGGGCCGAGGCGGTCGCGACCGTGATGAGGATCGCGAACGGTACGCCTCCGAGTCGAACGACGATGAGGCGAATGCCGAGTCCGAGGAAGGTTCGAACGACGCTGATGAGGCCGATCACGCTATTGCCGGGTTCGGGGAACAGCCCACGATTGGCGATAGCGATCACGCCGCAAGCAACGGAGCCGAGGATAAGCCGAACAAGCGGCGTCGACGCGGACGCCGGGGTGGCCGTCGGGGCCGCGAGCGTGGACGCGAGTCCGATCAAGGCGTGTCGGCTGAGACGTCCGATGCCGCATCGTCCGACTCCAGCCAACAGGAATTCGATGACGATGAGCCGGAGAAAGAGCCTGAGATGGCTGGTGAGGCCGGACACTCTGAGGCCGATCAGGTCGCCGCTGATGACCAGGAGAGCGTCATCGACGATGCGACGCCACCGGCAACGGCTCGCAAGCCGCGTCGTCGTGTCTGGGATGTACCGGCAGCGGCCAACGGCGACGACACCGGGGCCGCACCCAATGGCTCATCCGAAGCAGAGCCCGTCGTGGAAATTGTGGAGGCTAAAGTGGAGATGGAAGTGGAGGTGAACGTTCCGCCTCCTGCTCCGGTTCGCCGCCGCCACGAAGTGGGCTCCAGCGAGCCCCGCATCGAACGCGTCGTCGTGGTCGGTCCGGGAGATCAGAGGGCCGAAACGGAATCGCCCGCGCCCGCGCCCCAGCGCAAGGGCTGGTGGCAGAGAAAATTCGGCGGCGAATAATCGTCGTAGGCTATTTTTGAAGAAAGCCGGAGCCTCGAAAGCTTCGGCTTTTTTCATGTGCATTCATGCCTCTGGCGGCATCGCGGAATATATCCGCCATGCTGACGCCCCATTATGATGACTGTTGAACAAAGCCAACGCTTGGCCCGCGTTTGACCCAGCCGGGTTCGCCACATATTCCTAGTGCGCATGGTGTCTCGAGGCACGCATCGAGATTGAGGCACGCTTAATGCCTGGTACGAGCAAAGCCGTTTCAACGGTCACATCACTGCGCCGCGCGCTCGTCGGATTTTGCACGCTCGCAGCCAGCATGGCTTCGATCCCCGCCAATGTGCACGCGCAAGGCCTGCCGATTATTCGCGATGCCGAGATCGAGGCGCTGCTGCAGGACTACGCCCGCCCGATTTTCAACGCGGCGGGTTTCGGCGGCGGACGCGTCACGGTTCGCATTGTCAATAATGATTCCTTCAACGCCTTTGTTCTCGATGGAGCCAACGTCTTCGTCCACACCGGTACGTTGATGCAGGCGAAGACGCCGAACGAAGTCATTGGCGTCATCGCACACGAAAGCGGACACATCGCTGGCGGCCATATGGCGGCCCTGCGATCGCGCATTGCCAAGGACCAGACCCGCGTTCTGCTGGCTCAGGTCCTTGGTCTCGGGGCGATGGTCGCTGGCGGCCTCTCTGGCGGCACCAACGGACGCGAGACGGCACAAGGCGGCCAGGCTCTCATGCAGGGCGGCACCAATATCGTCATGAAAGGACTGCTTGCGGAGCGCCGGTCGCAGGAATCGGCCGCCGATCAAGCCGGTCTCAAGTATCTCACCGCCACGAAGCAATCCGGACGCGGAATGCTCGATACGTTCGAGCGCTTCAAACAGCAGGAATATCTTTCGGCAGACATGCAGGACCCGTTCGTTCGGTCGCATCCGCTTTCCGTCGAACGCTTGGCACGCCTGAGCGCGCTCGTCGCCGCAAGCCCCTATGTCAATCGCAAGGACCCGCCGTCACTTCAGTTACGTCATGATCTCATGCGCGCCAAGCTGTCGGGCTATCTCGAAGCTCCCGATACCGTCTTCAACCGCTATCCCGCCAGCGACAAATCCCTGCCCGCGCGCTACGCACGCGCAATCGCGACCTACTTCAAAGGCGGCCCGGGAGCGCTCAAGAGCGCCATACAGCAGATCGAAGGAATGATCCGGGAAAATCCCGACTATCCGTATTTCTACGAGCTGGAATCGGACCTGATGATGCGTTCCGGAAAATTGAAACAGGCGGTTCCGGATTTGCGTCAGGCCTTGAAACTGGCCCCGGCGAGCCCATTGATAGAGGTCGAGTTGGCGAGCGCACTGCAGGGCAGCGGGGATAAGGATGATCTCAAGGAATCCATCGACCTGCTTCGCAAGTCGCTCATCGTCGACGAGAACGGCAAGGCCTATCGCCTACTTGCAAACGCGTATTACAAACAGGGAAAAGGTCCCCAGGCCGATGCAATGACAGCACAGGCCTATTTCTACGAAGGTAATGTGAAACAAGCCCAAATCTTCGCGAAACGTGCCCACGCCCGGTTACGGGCGGGTTCACCGGAATGGCTGAAAAACGACGACATCATCAATTACAAACCGCAAACATGAGCGGCCAGTCGCAATAAGTGAGAAGGTATCAATGACCCTGAAGAGAATCTGGCAAGCAGCCAGCGACACATCCACCAGAAAGCGGACGGCGCTTGTGGTTTTCGGCGGCGCCTTGGCGCTGCTCTTGCCATTTGCCGCAGGATCGATCGGCGACTGGGTGGGCCGTACGGCCCACGCCGCCGAGACGGTCGCCCCGACAGCGGGCGGTTCGGTATTCACCGATGAGCAGAAGAAAGCTCTCGGCGACATCATCAAGGATTATCTCGTCAAGAATCCCGAAGTGATGATCGACGTGCAGAACGCGCTCGATGAAAAGGCTCAGAAGGACCAGGAGGCCAAACTCAAGACCTTCATGTCCGAAAATGGCAAAGCGATCTTCCGCAGCCCGGGAAGCTCGGTCGCCGGCGATCCCAACGGCGATATCACGGTCGTCGAATTCTTCGATTACAACTGTGGCTATTGCAAGCGCGGCCTGCCCGAGGTCCAGACGCTGCTCAAGAAGGATAAGAAGATCCGCTTCGTATTCAAGGAACTCCCGATCCTGTCGAAGGGCTCGGAAGAAGCAGCCCGCGTCGCGCTCGCCGTCAAGCGCCAGGGTCAGGATAAGTATTGGGCATTCCATCAAGCATTGCTTGGATCGAAGGGCCACGCCGACAAAGCCTCAGCGCTGAAGGTCGCCCAGTCGCTCGGGCTCGATATGGATAAGGTCAAAGCAGATATGGAAAGCGACTCCGTGAAGAAGGAACTCACGGACGACTTACTGCTCGCCAGAAAACTTGGCATCAACGGAACGCCGCACTTCCTGGTCGGAACCAAATCCATTCCGGGCGCTCCGGACGACTTGCATGACCAGCTCGAAACCCTGGTCAGCGAGTTCCGAAAAGACGGTTGCACGACCTGCTGATCGATGGCCGAGCCATCATTTCGGCTTTTGTTAAGGCCCCGGG
>JAICLG010000267.1 GCA_025927515.1 Hyphomicrobium sp. | reverse complement strand
GCCGCAGATCGATTTTCCGACAATTCAAGTCTCGGCAAGTCTTCCGGGTGCTAGTCCCGAGACAATGGCATCGAACGTGGCGCAGCCGCTGGAACGCCAATTCGCGCAGATCCCTGGCGTTACGGAGACGACATCGACCAGCGGTCTCGGCGTCACCACCGTAGTTGTCCAGTTCGATCTCAATCGAGACATCGATGGCGCGGCAAACGATATTCAAGCTGCGATCAATGCCGCAGGCGGACAGCTTCCGAAAAACCTGCCGCAACCGCCCATCTATCGCAAGGTCAACCCCGCCGACAGCCCGATCATGATCCTTGCGGCGACGTCGAACGCGATGCCACTGACGGAAGTCGACGACAACGCCGATACGAAGCTCGCGCAACAGATCAGCCAGATCAGCGGCGTCGGCCAGGTCTCGATCGGCGGGGAGCAGAAACCCGCGATCCGCGTCCAACTCGACCCAGCCAAGCTCTACGCGCGCAACATGACGCTCGAGGACGTGCGTATTCCGCTGTCGATTACGACCGTCAACAGCCCGAAAGGCTCAATTGACAGCGCCAATCGCGGCTACACGATCTATGCAAATGATCAGCTGACCGATGCAAAGTCTTGGGACGATATCATCCTCGCTTATCGCAACGGATCGCCCATCCGCGTCCGTGACGTTGGGCGCGCCGTCATGGGGCCGGAGGACGAGAAAAAAGCGGCGTGGGCGAACGGCAAGCGCGGAGTCTTTCTGATCGTCTTCAAGCAGCCCGGCGCCAACGTGATTGACACGGTGGACCGGATCAAGGCCGAGTTGCCTCGCCTTACGGCAGCCATGCCGACTGCACTTAAAATTCAAATCCTAAGCGACCGGACACAGACCATACGCGCATCCATCGAAGACGTGGAAGCAACATTACTGATTTCGATATTCCTCGTCGTCGCCGTGATCTTCATTTTTCTCAGAAGCCTTTGGGCCACCGTCATACCGAGCGTCACGGTTCCCCTCGCCCTCTTCGGGGCATGTACGCTCAGGTATATTTTCGGTTACAGCCTCGTCAATCTCTCCCTCATGGCGCTGACGATTTCCGTCGGCTTCGTCGTCGACGACGCCATCGTCGTATTGGAGAATATCGTCCGGCACGTCGAAGGTGGCGAAAAACCCTACGTCGCAGCTTTGAAGGGTGCGAGCGAAATCGGCTTCACCGTCATCTCGATCAGCATCTCACTCATCGCGGTCTTTATTCCGCTACTGATGATGAGTGGTATCATCGGCCGGCTGTTCCGGGAGTTCGCAGTGACCGTAACGGTCACGATTGCCGTCTCCGCGTTCGTCGCATTGACGTTGACACCAATGATGGCATCGCGGTTTTTGAAAAGCGAAAAGGACGTTCAGCACAACAAGCTCTACCTGTGGAGCGAGCGCATGTTCAATGCGCTCGTCGAGCGTTACAGCAAGGGGCTCGACTTCGTCATTCGTCATCAGTTTGCGACGCTGATGGCATTCTTCTCGACAATCGCGGCTACGGCCGCGCTTTTCATTGCCATTCCCAAGGGATTCTTTCCGCAGCAGGATACCGGCCTCATCACAGGCATCTCCGAAGCGGCGCAAGACATTTCGTTTTCTGCGATGATGAAAAAGCAGGAGCAGCTCGGAAAAATCGTCGCCGCGGATCCGGCTGTCGCGACCATCGCCATGGCGATCGGCGCGGGCGGATCGACAGCGGCGCTCAACAATGGCCGCATGTACATTACGCTCAAACCGAAATCCGAGCGTGATGCGTCTGCCTTCGAGGTTATTCGCCGCCTGCAGCCCAAGCTCGACAAGGTGGAAGGCGCAAAGCTGTTTTTGCAAGCTGCCCAGGACGTCCGGGTCGGTAGCCACTCTACGCGCACACAATTTCAATACACGCTGCAAGACGCAGACTCCCGCGAGCTCAACACATGGGCGCCAAAGCTGCTAGAAAAGTTAGAGAAATTGCCGGAGCTTCGCGACGTCGCAACCGATCAGCAGATGGCGGGAACGACGCTGACCATCGACATCAATCGCGATCAGGCGTCGCGCTACGGCCTGACGCCTCAGGCGATCGACGACACGCTTTATGATGCTTTTGGCCAGAGGCAGATCGCTCAATATTTCACGCAGCAGAACAGCTATCACGTGATCATGGAGGCTATCCCGGAGGTTCAAAGCGATCCGGAAAGCCTTGATAAAATCTACATTCGCTCGCCGACGACTGGCGGGCTGGTCCCGCTCGCGACGTTTGCCGAATGGACGACGCGGCAAACGCAACCGCTGTCGCTAAGTCACCAGGGACAATTCCCGGCGGTGACGATCAGCTTCAACCTGGCGCCCGGAATTGCCCTCGGGACCGCCACCGATGCGATCAACGCCGCGGAGCGAGAGCTTCGACTTCCCGCATCGCTGCAGACGTCCTTCCAGGGCAACGCGCAAGCATTCCAGCAATCGCTGACGACGATCCCCCTGCTCATCGCGGCAGCCTTGTTCGTCGTCTATCTCATCCTCGGCGTGCTCTATGAAAGCTACATCCATCCGCTAACGATTCTCTCGACATTACCCTCGGCGGGAGCCGGCGCCCTCGCGACGCTGATGTTGTTCGGATACGATTTCAGTCTCGTCGCGATGATAGGCGTCATATTGCTGATCGGCATCGTCAAGAAGAACGGCATTATGCTCGTTGACTTCGCAATTCACGCCGAGCGGACTGAGCATCTGACTCCCGAGGAATCGATCCGGAAAGCATCGCTTTTGCGTTTCCGGCCGATCCTGATGACGACGCTCGCCGCTTTGCTGGGCGGTGTTCCGCTTATGCTCGGAAGCGGCACGGGCGCCGAAATCCGCCAGCCCCTCGGCTACGCCATGGTCGGAGGTCTCGCGGTCAGTCAGGTGCTGACGCTCTTCACGACGCCCGTCATCTATCTGTATCTTGATCGGCTCGCCAACTGGACATCGAAATTCAGCCACGAGCCCGATCATGGCGAACCCTCGCTTTCGAGCAAAGCCGTCAGCGAAACGCCGACGCACCGGCCGCAATAGCAACGCGACCCTTATCACCGGCTTTCAAAAGTGCCGAGAGACGTCTTCTGAGAGGTGACGGGCGAATGGCCAATCTCGCTTTTCTTGCCCGCTTTCCGCGCGACGGCCGCGCAAGCATTCCAGTCGATTGAACCGATCAACCCCGCTGAGATCAGACTTTCCGGTGACTGATATTCCCGGCTGCCCTCATAGTAGAGCACGTCCAAATCGCTCGTCTCCAATCCATCGCGAGAGCGTCGATACTGAATCGAACCGTTCCAGAATTCGTTTGTCGCGAGCGCGAAGTTCACCTTTTCCGCGAAATCCGGCAGAAACTTGAAATGTAACAACGCGCCGGACGCTGAAGGCTCATGACGATGCATTTTCAGGGTATGAATGGTCGGACGCCTCAGTGACCGGTCCCACCGAAAAAACGGATATTTTTTGAGCTGATGTGCAAATGGACTTGCTTCGGACGATAATTTCCGAACTCGCGGTCCACCTCTTACGTCGACGATTGCATCGCCCCTTTTGGTGACGCGATAGCTATCGCCGTCAAAGAATCGGCACGCGCGAAGCATGCTCTGACCCGGCTCGTAACTTACGGCGCTTGAAGGCTCCTTCGCATACATATCGATCATCGGCGCAAAAAAGGCCTTGGACTTTCTCGATTCCAGAAAGTTCGACAGATCGTGCAAATCGTGGCGTTCCATGCCGCTGTAGACGAGGAGTTCGTCTGCATCGACGCTCAAATACCAGCGGCCAAATCCATAGCGCCGCGCCAATCGCGCGTGCCAGTAAACCCCGCTGCGCGCCTCGGAATATTTATTGCTGGTTTTGTAACAATCGACATCCGGCTGACCGAGCAAGAAGGCACGGGTTTGATCATTCGACGAATTATCGATGATGGCGAACCGATCAACGCCGATGTTGCGGTGATGCCTAAGACAATCAGGCAACCGCATCTCCTCGTTCCGCACAACCATGATGCAGATGATGTCGCTAGGTTTGGGCGAAACCAGAACGCGAACATCATGAATGAAATGATGTCGGATATTGCGCTGTTCCGCTTGCCGCTGCAGGCAAGCTTTACCCAACGTTAGAATTGATCGCATGCCCTCCCCCGGCGACATCTCGGGGCTTAGCCCTCGATCAACCGCGCAAAGTACGTAATAGACATAGGCTATTCGACATAACACGAGCAGCCTAGACCATCATCGTGCT
>JAICLG010000380.1 GCA_025927515.1 Hyphomicrobium sp. | reverse complement strand
CAGGTCGGAGAATTTGACCGCAACATCGTGCTCGCCCATGCCGAGGAACCCGCCGACGCCGATCGCGACCATCTCGATCTGGCCCTGCTTGTTGATCAGCAGTTCCTTGATGCTGCCGATTTTTTGGTTCTGGTCGTTGTAAACGTCCAGACCTTCGACCTTGGAGGCCTGCCACAGGCTCTTCGAAGATGCGGTCTCATGCGGCGGCTCGGCCGGCGTGTTTGCGGCCGCATTGTTCGTTGTGGCTGGAGGGGCTGCGTTCGTTTTCGGCGGAGTGGTTGTCGTCTGTGCCATTGCTGGCAATGCGGTAAGACTCAGCCCGATCACCGCCGCCGTAAATGCTGTACGGAACATGCTCATCGCTCCCTTGTGCTCGGAACCTTTGTTCCTGTGGCCTGTCAACTCGCGACCGCCGGTTAGGTTCGCTAGGGAGCAAAGGAACTGGTGGACGAATCAATCCATCGTGAGCGCGTCATCGCAAACGCGAGCGGTATTTTATGGCGGCTTCGCCGGGCACGGACGGCTGAGAGTTAAGTTCCGGCGTGACAGAACATTTCATGCGTCTGCCGTAGGAGCCCGAAGACGCGCGCTCAGCCACGCGCGCCAAGCGGATGGCCAGGCATCAGTTCATACGGATGTTGCCAGCCGGGAAGGGTTTTCATGCGATCCATCCACGCCCCGATCGCCGGATGGTCCTTGCCGATAGCGAAGCCGAATTCCTCGGCCGGATAGTAGAGATAGCCGGCCAGCGAGACATCGGCGATGGTCGGCCGGCTGCCGAGCAGGAAGTCGCGCGTCGACAGCCTTTTGTCGACGATGGCGAGATTGCCGTCGATGCGGCCTTTCAGAAACGTCATCACCGCGGGGTCACCGGCGGGCTTGGCGAAATTTTTCAAGAACCGGTAAGGACCGAGAAAGCCGTTCACCTTCTGATTGTCGAAGACGATCCAGCGCAGCGACTCCAATTCTTCGTCGTCGCCTTGCGGCGCGAACTTGCCGCTGCGGCGCGCGAGATAAGTGAGGATCACGCCGGACTGGGAAAGCTTCTTCGTGCCGTGCATGAGCACGGGCACCTCGCCCATTTCGTTGACCTCGGTGCGATACTCCGCGGTACGCGTCGCGCCGTTGAAGAAGTCGACCCAGACCGGCGTCCAATCGGCGCCAATCAGATTGAGCATCAGCGCTGCGCGATAGGCGTTGCCGGACTGCGCCATGCAGTAGAGTTCGAATTCCGACATGCGTTCCCCCCGAATTGATACGTCCGCTCGAACCTCGCCGTCGTCATGCCCGGCCTTGTGCCGGGCATCCACGTTTGCGGAGTCTCGTTAAGACGTGGATGGCCGGGACATAGGCGTTCTAAAGGAACGCCGTTCTTCGAACGGCTATGCCCGGCCATGACAATTGAGAAGCTGCGGCGCACATCACCGCATCGTCGGAATGACGAACTCGGCGCCTTCTTTCGTGCCCTTCGGCCAGCGCGACGTGACCGTCTTGGTCTTGGTGTAGAAATGGATCGAATCCGATCCGTGCTGGTTCAAGTCGCCGAACCCGGAGCGCTTCCAGCCGCCGAAGGTGTAGTAGGACAGCGGCACGGGGATGGCGAAATTGACGCCCACCATGCCGACCTGCACACGGCCGACGAAATCGCGCGCCGTGTCGCCGTCGCGCGTGAAGATTGCGACGCCGTTGCCGTATTCGTGCTCGGATGGAAGCCGTACCGCCTCTTCGTAATCGCGCGCGCGCACCACCGAGAGCACCGGACCGAAAATCTCGTCCTTGTAGATGCGCATGTCCGGCTTCACGTGGTCGAACAGGCAGCCGCCCATGAAAAAGCCGTTCTCATAGCCCTGCATCTTGAAGCCGCGGCCGTCCACGACCAGCTTGGCGCCTTCCTTGACGCCGAGATCGACATAGCTCATCGCCCGATCGCGCGCCTGTTTGGTCACCAGCGGCCCGTAATCCGCGTTCGGATCGGTAGAGGGCCCGATCTTTAGATTCTCGACGCGCGGAATGAGCTTCTTCATCAGCGCATCCGCCGTCTTCTCGCCTACCGGGACCGCAACCGACACCGCCATGCAGCGCTCGCCGGCGGAGCCGTAGCCGGCGCCGATCAGCGCATCCACGGCCTGATCCATGTCGGCATCCGGCATCACGATCATGTGGTTCTTGGCGCCGCCGAAGCACTGCACGCGCTTTCCGTTCGAGCAGCCGGTCGCATAGATGTATTCCGCGAT
>JAICLG010000322.1 GCA_025927515.1 Hyphomicrobium sp. | reverse complement strand
CTCGTCGGCATTCTAAGTGTCGGCGACATTCTGAAATACCGCCTGGATGAAGTCACGCTCGAAGCGCAGGTCCTCCAGGACGTGGCCATAGCACATCGTTAATCCTATCCGCATTGGTCCGGCATTCTCGATTCCGGATTAGAGCGAATTCCCGGTTAGTTATTTGACGCGGCGGAAATTGGCATACATCTTCAAAAGATGTTGCAGACGACCGTCGGCACGTTTCTCACCGAGCGTTTGAAGCAAGTCGGGCTCAGGCATGCCTTCGGCGTGCCCGGCGATTACGTGCTGACGTTCATGGATCGGCTTATTAGCTCGGGGATCGAGCTGATCGGCACATGTAATGAACTCAACGCTGGCTACGCCGCCGACGCCTATGCGCGGATCAACGGCATCGGGTGCATCTGCGTTACCTGGGGTGTCGGCGGGTTCAGCGCGATGAACGCGGTTGCGGGCGCCTACGCCGAGCAGGTGCCGCTCGTTGTCCTGGTTGGAAGCCCGCGAACGATGCAACGGCGATCGTCAATGCTGCTGCATCATGGCGTCGGCGATTTCACGACGATGCAGCAAGCCTATTCCCATATCACCGTCGCTTCGGTGTTGCTCGACGATGCGGCCGACGCGCCGCAACGGATCGACGGCGCGCTCGCCCGATGCATTGCCGAAAAGCGGCCGATCATGATCGAGATCCCGGTCGATATCGTCGATCGGCCTTGCCAAGCGCCAGGTGCCTTCACGCCTCCGTCGCGGCCGCCGTCCGATCCCGATGCACTCGGAGAAGCCCTCGATGAAGTGATGACGTTGCTTTCGACCGCCGCGCGGCCGGTCATTCTCGGCGGCGTCGAGTTGCATCGCTACGGCTTGATGCAGGATTTCTATCGGCTGGTCGAAGCCAGCGCGCTTCCCGTCGCGACGACGCTGCTCGGCAAGACGGTGATTTCCGAGCACCATCCACAAGCCATCGGCGTTTATGAAGGCCACTCGTCGCGTAAAGAAATTCGCGCCATTGTCGAGAGCAGTGACGTGCTGCTCTGCCTTGGAGCGTGGATCAGCGACATCAATTTCGGCGTTCAGACCGGCCGGCTCGAAGGACGCCAGATGATCCTGGCGAACTCCGGACGCTTGAAGATCAGCCAGCACGTCTACGAGCAGGTGTGGATCGGCGACATCGTAACGGGCCTCGCGGATCGCATGCCGGAAGGCGGTCTGCCTCACCCTCCGTTCACGAGCGTTTCGAAACTTTTGGACACGGGCTTCTCCGTAGAGCCGGGCCGCGCATTGACGGTCAACCATATGGCGAAGCGGATCAACGCCTTCGTCGGAGACGATACGACGGTCATCGCCGAAACGGGCGATTCGATTTTCCTGGCAGCCGATCTGGTGATGACCCATGACGTCGGGTTCATCGGCCAGGCTTTCTATCTCTCCATCGGGTACGCGCTGCCCGCGACGCTCGGTGCGGCACTTGCCGATCCATCGCGGCGGCCGGTGACGTTTATTGGCGACGGCGCGTTCCAGATGACCGCCCAGGAACTGTCATCGCTGTGCCGGCGACAGAGCAACGCGATTATTCTGCTCTTGAACAATGACGGCTACACGACCGAGCGCGTCATTCACGAAGGCCCCTATAACGACATTCAGCCGTGGGACTATCATAAGCTTCCCGAGGTCTACGGCGGAGGATGGGGTCAGCGCGTCAGGACGGAAGATGAACTTGAGGATGCTCTGAATACCGCACGCGCAACGAACAATGGACCGGCACTGATCGAGATCATGCTCGACCGCTTCGACACGTCCGATGCTTTGAAGCGGCTCGGCGAAGCCCTGTCGCCGGACCGGCGAGATCGCGATGAAGAAAAGCGCGGCCCGCGGCCCGTTTGACCGAAACGCGAGCATGAACGGCGTCATCAGGCCGTTGCGTTTTTCGGGCTCATAAACGCCCGCAGTTCTTCGGCTCGCGCAAGCGTATCGCGATATCCAAGCTCGATCAGCGCGCCGGAATATCCCGGTTCAAACATCAGATAGCTCGGCAGGCGCCAGTCCTGGCCCCACATTCCAAGCCGGCGGAGCAACATGCGAATCGTCCAGGGCATCTCATCTCCGTGGCGACGGGCAATGGTTCTGATGTCTTCGGAAGGTTCGATAGCGATAACCTCAATTTCCCGAAGCGACGTCTCGCTCAAGCGCGGCTCGGAAACAAGCGAAAGTGTGTGGTCGATGCGCTGCGCGCGCTCGATGTCGGCATCGACGTTGTCCATGAAAATGATGTCGAGCATGCTGCCGCTGATGGCCCCGAGCGTCGGATATTTGACGTCCTCCGCGGTGGGGGGCGGATCGGGATTGCGATCGCGAGTCGTAATGACGAGGATCTTGTTCGCGCCCGCATGGATGGCTGGACTGAGCGGCGACGTCTGGCGCAGCGAACCATCGCCATAGTGCTCGCGCCCGATCCGCTGCGCCGGGAAGACGAATGGCAACGCCGACGACGCGAGCAAATGTTCGAGCGCCATGCGCGTCGCCACACCGCTACGGCGCGAGCGGTTCCATTCTTTGATCTCGGGCCCCCCCTGAAAGAATGTTACGGCCCTGCCCCGATCGTATGAGGAGGCGGTGACGCACAAGGCTTTCAGCGCGCCGACTTTTATAGCATCGGCGATACGGCTGAACTCGGTGTGGTCGCTCAGGAACTGGCTGAGCGGCGCATTGTCGAGGAGCGCACGCGGCGCGGGCAAACCGAACGATGCAAAAGGCGTGAGCGACAACACCCAATGCAGGCCGGTGAGCGAAATCGAGACGAAGTCCGTGCGATAGACGTCGTGACAATGAAGATTTTGCCAAAGCTCGACGAGTTTCGAGACGCCATAATCGAAGCGTGCCGCATTCGCTGCGAGGAAACTCGCGCTGATGGCGCCGACAGAAGCGCCGGCGATAACCGGAAACGGGTTCTGGGCCGACGGCACCAACTCGGCTAGGGCTTTGATGGCGCCGACCTGATACGCACCCCGAGCGCCACCTCCCGGGAGGACAAGACCCAGCGTCGCGGGTTCACTCTCAGTCATCCTCGCCGCCCTGCCGGATATCGAACCTCAATTCTTGGTGCTGGGAGCCGCTGCCGCGCCGCTATCAATCGATACGGTAGCCGTTCGGCCGACGATCAACGAAAGATCACCTGGAGGCGCGTCGAGCTTTATGCGCACCGGAATACGCTGAGCCAGACGCACCCAGGCGAACGTCGGGTTGACGTTAGCCAGAAGATTGGAGCCTTCCGTCCGCTCTCGATCCTCGATGCCGCCAGCAATGCTTTCGACGCGGCCTTGAAGCTCGCGCCCATCGCCCATCAGCCGAATGGTAGCAGCGTCACCGACATGGATGTGGTGCAGTT